>DAOSCC010000001.1:0-24821 GCA_035361135.1 Clostridiales bacterium
TCGGACGGCGGCACATATGTGTTTTCCAGCCGTTCGATCTCCGCCTCTATCCTTTGCTTCTTGTCAAGAAATTTCCTGTACCTCTCTTCGGAGATCAGGCCTATCTTATAGCCTTTTTCCGTTAGCCTCATATCGGCGTTATCCTGCCTGAGAAGCAGCCTGTATTCGGCTCTCGAGGTCATTATCCTGTAAGGCTCGGAAGTGCCTTTGGTCACAAGGTCGTCTATCAGTACGCCGATATATGCTTCCGATCTGTCCAGTATCAGAGGAGGTTGCTGTTTGATGAACTGTGCGGCATTTATTCCCGCTATAATACCCTGCGCTGCTGCCTCTTCGTATCCGGAGCTTCCATTGATCTGTCCGGCGGAAAACAGTCCCCTGATGTTCTTGAATTCAAGACTGAGCTTCAACTGCGTGGGATCGATGCAATCATATTCTATTGCATAGGCGCTTCTCATTATATGGACATTTTCCAAACCGGCCATCGTCTTTATCATTTCTGTCTGGACATCTTCCGGAAGGCTGCTGGACATGCCCTGCAGGTACATTTCCTGTGTGTTCAGCCCCATGGGTTCCACGAAAACCTGGTGTCTCTCCTTGTCCGCGAACCTCACCACTTTATCCTCAATGGAAGGGCAGTACCTGGGCCCTATGCCCTCTATCAGCCCTCCGTATAGCGGCGAGCGGTGCAGATTTTTCTTTATGATTTCATGGGTATTATTGTTGGTGTATGTCAGCCAGCACAGTGCCTGGTCCCTTTCGATCGATTCGTCTTCGAAGGAAAACGGTATTATCACGTCATCGCCCGGCTGCGGATCCATTTTGGAAAAGTCGATGGTTTTCCTGTTCAGCCTTGCAGGAGTACCGGTCTTGAACCTCATAAGCCTGATCCCCTTTTCCCTGAGGCTGTCAGACAGCTTATTAGCCGGGAAGAGGCCGTCAGGCCCGCCGCTGTAGCTGACATCGCCGATAAAAATCTTTCCTTTCAGATATGTGCCGGTAGTGAGTATGACCGCCCTGCTGTAATAGACCGCGCCGGTAAGGGTTTTTACGCCTGTAACGGCGGTATTGTCTTCATTCGTAAGGAGTTCTGTGACTTCCGCCTGCTTTATATAGAGGTTCTCCTGGCTTTCCAGGGTGTTTTTCATCGCCATCTGGTATGCCTTACGGTCCACCTGCGCCCTTAATGAGTAAACGGCAGGCCCCTTGGCCCTGTTCAGGACCTTGGACTGTATGAGCGTTTTGTCGGCGCATTTCGCCATTTCGCCGCCAAGCGCATCCAGTTCGCGTACCAGGTGTCCTTTTCCCGTCCCGCCTATGCTCGGGTTGCAAGGCATGTTTGCTATCGCGTCAAGGTTGATCGAGAAAACGATGGTTTTCATGCCCAGCCTGGCACAGGCCAGCGCCGCCTCACATCCCGCGTGCCCGGCTCCTACGACTGCAACATCGAAATATCCTGCAACGTATTCCATACTACCTCCAAAAACCGGGAACTTATCCTTATGTACCCGTAAACTGGTAATTACATCCCGGCATCATGCTGACATGTATTCTTTTTATCATGTTGACATGCATATACCTGCATTCGTTCATTTACCCACACAAAACCGTGAAAAAATCTCGTTTACCACATCTTCGCTGACTGATTCGCCTGTTATCCTGCCGAGAGCTTCCGCTGCGTCCCTTATATCGATGGTAACAAGGTCGAGCGGCATCCCGCCTTTATAGGCAGATTCCGCCGAATCCAGGCCCAGTACGGCATCCTCTATAAGCTGCCTGTGCCGTGCGTTTGTCAGCAATACTTCATTGTTGGCCGATATTTCACCTCCGGCAGCCAGTGACTCGATCCTGTCCGCCAGGTCATCCATTCCGGTCCCGTCGACCATGGAAGCGACTACCACCGGTATGTCCCCATAAGTCCTGATCTGCTCTTTCATATCCTCTACCATCCGGTCGTCCGCCACATCCGTCTTGTTGATCATCACTATCGTTTTTTTGCTCAGCGAAGTTTTCATTATTTCCCTGTCTTCATCGGTTATTCCTGTCTGGGCATCGAGGACTATAATGACCAGTTCGGCCTCTGCAGCGGCAGTCCTGGCTTTTTCTACACCTATCGCCTCAACGGGGTCGTCTGTGCTGCGGATTCCCGCTGTATCAAGGAACCTGACAGGGATACCCTTTATATTCACATATTCCTCAATGATATCCCTGGTTGTCCCGGGGATATCGGTCACGATCGCCCTGCTGCTTCCGACAAGGGCGTTGAGCAGTGATGATTTCCCTGCATTCGGCTTGCCTATGATCGCAGCAGTCAGACCATCACGCAGCAGTCTGCCCCTTGTGAACGACTGTGCTGTTTTCCGGAGTTCTTCTCTTACTTCTTTTATTCCATTTCGTACTGCTTCGCCTGTGATCTCCTCGATATCTTCCTCTGGATACTCTATCGCCGCCTCTATGCGGGCAATGAGTTCTATCATCTTTCTGCGGGCGCCCCTGATTTTCTCAGACAGCCTCCCCTGGAGCTGTGCTGCAGCTGCCCGTGATCCTTCGTCCGTTTTTGAGTTTATCAGATCTATAACTGCTTCGGCCTGTGCCAGGTCCATCCTGCCGTTTATGAAAGCCCGTTTTGTGAATTCACCCGGGCATGCCGCCCGTGCCCCGTACCTCAGTACCAGGGAAAGCACCCTGCGCAGTACGACGATACCGCCATGGCAGTTTATCTCTATGGTGTCTTCACCGGTAAACGTTCCTGGCGCGTCCATTTTCACAAGCAGCACTTCGTCAACCATTTGTCCGTCCGCCGGATCTACGATCCTGCCGTGTACGACTGAATGGCTCCTCGTTTCGCTGATCTTCCTCCTGCCTCTGAATATTTTTTCCGCCACGCTGAACGCTTCCGGGCCGCTGATCCTTATAATGCCGATGCCTCCCGTCCCGTACGGAGTCGAGATGGCGGCTATTGTTTCAGCATTTCTTCCCGGCATGGCTCTTGCGCTGTCTGAACGGTCACGCATACCGCATCTTCTTCCTTTTGCTGCTAATTTTTATATCGCATCTATCATATTCGGACCAGGTATATTTATTATAGCGCAAAGTCCGATAATAATATCTCAATGTTATGTCCCACGATTGGGAACATGCTCCCTGGCTGCAGATAAAACTTCCAGATTTTTCCCCGGATAAATTCAAAAGAGGACAATCCATGTTGTCCTCTGTCAATACAAAACAGATCGATATGAAGTCCCATCCGCCAAAAGAGACCAACGCGTTCACCTGTCCGAATGCGCCTGTTTCAGCGTTATGACGACCTTCCTGTTGGGGTCTTCGCCCACACTGTATGTCTCAACGTATTCATTGTTCTGGAGCGTAGAATGTATTATCCTTCTCTCATAAGGATTCATAGGCTCAAGAGAGATATTCCTGCGGTACTTCACGACCTTGTCTGCAAGCCTTCTCGCCAGCCTTGCAAGTGTTTCCTCCCGCTTTTCCCTGTAGTTCTCTATATCTATTGTTACCCTCATGTACTTTTTGCTGCTTTTGTTGACTACGAGGCTCGTAAGATACTGCAGCGCATCCAGGGTTTCGCCGCGCCTCCCTATGATTATACCGCTGTCTTTTCCCGATATTTTGAACAATACGGAGTCTTCGTCTTCATATTTTTCTATGTCGACATCCACGTTCATCTTCTCGAAAACGCTTTCCAGAAAACAGATCCCTTCTTCTGCCGGGTCCGGTTTGAGCCTCACCTGTACTCTCGCCTGCCTGCTCCCTATTCCGAAAAGGCCCTTGGACCCTTCTTCCAGTACCGTGACTTCCACGTCATCCATTTCCGCGCCAAGCTGCTTCAATGCAGCCTCTATCGCGTCATCAACTGTCTTCCCTGCGGTTTCTATCACTTTGCTCATCTATACCAGCAACCTCCTTTATACCGCCATTTTTCATATACATGCCGAAATCAGCGCCGCTTCGTTTCATTTCTTCTTTTTGCCGCCTTTTTTGCTGCCGCCCTTTTTCCCGCCGGCTTTATTTGCCTTTCCTTTGTTTTGTCCCGACGGCAGTTGTTTTGCAGAAGCGTCATCACCACTATCTATTTTACCATTATTTCCTTCCTGTGATTCTTCTTTCGAGGCTGTCCGGCTCCCCTTGCCGCCCGCCGAAGCTGCGGCCTCTGCCGGTTTATCCTTTTTCAGTACGAACTTATTGATATAAAGCTGTTGGAAAATCGCGAATACATAACCGGTCATCCAGTACAGCACGACACCGGCAGGAAGCTGGAATGACAGCATCAGTGTCATGACGGGGCCTACATACATCATTGAATTTGCCGAACAGCCGGAAGCACCGCCCTGCTGGTCATTTGTTTTCGGCATCGACAGCCTGCTCGACAGATATGTCGTGGCCGTTGCAACGATAGCAAGTATGAACAGGGGAAGATATATCTTCCATTCGGGGCCGAAAACAACGTGCGGACGGAATGAAGCAACCTCTCCCAGGTGCAGGCCAAGGAAGCTGCGGAAATCTATAAGTTCCGACTTATCCAGGAAGTTGCTTACTTCAGACAGCATATCCTGATGTTCATTGAAAAAGTTCAAGGCCCTTATCTCCCTGTGGCTCCCCCAGCTCCTCAGTATATTTTCCGCTGTAACCGGGAGATTCTCAAGCCCCAGCGATGCATTGACGGCAGCCTGGGCCTTTGCCGCGGCGTTCACTATCGCCTCGATGGCTTCACCGGATTTTCCGAGCATGAATTTCAAAGGCTGCACAATTACCCAATATAGTGCGAGTATCAGGGGCATCTGGATCAACAGGGGAAGACATCCGCCGGCAGGATTATAGTTATGCTCCTGGTAGAGCTTCATAAGCTCTTGGTTCATTGCTTCCCTGTCATCCTTGTACCTTTTTTGGATGTCGTTAATAAGAGGCTGCAGTTCCTGCATCTTCATCGTTGATTTTTGCTGCTTTACAGTCAGCGGAAGCAGCGCGAGCCTTACTATAAATGTGAATATTATTATGGCAAGACCGTAATTTTCAAAGGTTATATCATAGATGAACTTAAGAAACTTGCCAAGCGGATAAGCCAAAAAATCAAACATAACCCGTTTATTCCCTTCACTGTTTTTGAATATATTCTTCTTACTGTAAGCAGAGAACCTCCGGAATACCGTGAAATACGCCAATGATGTGAATCGTCCCGCGCCTGGTCAGCCTGTCTGCTGTGATTCTTTTATTTAACAGGATCATAGCCGCCCGGATGGAAAGGATGGCATTTCAGTATGCGCCTGACAGCAAGATAACTCCCTTTGAGTACGCCATACCGGCTCAGGGCGTCAATGGCATACTGTGAGCATGTAGGATAAAACCTGCAGCTCCCTTTTGGTTTCAGGGGCGACAGGTATCTCTGGTAAAACCTTATCATTGCTATTAAGAGTTTCTTGATGCATCCCATTTTTCCTTATTATTAAAAGCACAGGCCTTTTTAAAAAGGAATTTCATTTCCTTCAGGATCTCCGCAAAGCGGTATTCCGTCTCCACTTTTCTTGCTGTTATTACTATGTCGAGACCGACAGGGATATACGGCTCCAGATGCCGGTAACTCTCCCTGATCAGTCTCTTCACCCTGTTTCTCTTTACACTTTTCCCTATTTTTTTGCTTACGCTTACGCCAAGCCTGTTGATCTCCGTACCGTTATTCAGCAAATATAATACCAGGTACTTCCCCGGGTAAAATCTGCCCTTCCTGTATATACGAGCAAATTCATAATTTTTCTTCAGCCGCTCAGTATTTTTCATTTTAAATTACCTGGCACCATACCTCGTTCAATACGTGACATAATCTTCGTGTGACATTTCCCAACTGCAAGCGAATGCGCCATCACAGGGAAATGTCACCGTGCCTTTTTCCGAGAAGCGTCACGTCACATAAGACAGAAAAAGACCACACTAATGCGGTCTTACGCTGAAAGAACTTTGCGTCCTTTTTGTCTGCGTCTTCTCAATACTTTCCTGCCGTTTTTAGTGCTCATTCTTTTTCTGAAGCCGTGCTCCTTGCTTCTTTGTCTTTTCTTAGGCTGAAAAGTCCTTAACACAGTTAACACCCCCGTTCCATGCCACTATTAGGTATATAGTTTCAAAGTAAGTATTTGCTTTTATGCGCTTCTTTAAACAAAAAATAAGCATGTATAGTCCTGAAGGACAAATACATCACGCCAATTATATATTAAATACCGAGATAATGTCAAGAAAGTATTCCGATTTCATCGTTTTCGGAACCTTTCCATACGTTTTGCTATGATTTTCCTATATAATAATGAAGATAAAAAATGGACCGCTTTTCCGATGTTGATATCTGAAGTGACAGGCTGTGGATAAATGAAGATTTTTTATTCTATTTGTGGATAACTAGACCATTTCTTAATTGAATATTGCCCGAAAGTCTGATATATTATTTTTGCTCAATAATGATGATCACGTGATTTCCATTTTTGAACACTGTCATATAACAATACCTTGGAGGAAACATCATGAACTTGTCGTTATCCGGCATTTGGCCCAGAGTGCTCGATCTTTTGAAAAATGAACTGACTGAGATCAGTTTCAATACGTGGATAAACACAATCGAACCCATATCTTTTAATTCAGACACCATCACTCTTGGAGTCCCTACGGATTTTAACAAGGGAATACTTGAATCAAGATACCTTACGCTTATATCAAATGCCGTCAGACAGGTGGCATTGAAAGAATATACGATAAAAATAACCGTTCCGTCCCAGGAACCCGCGTCCAAAGTAAAGCAGCAGCCTGAAACGAACGTAAACGAAGATATTTATAATTCAGTCCTGAACCCGAAATACACTTTCGATACTTTTGTCATCGGCAACGGGAACAGGCTTGCACATGCAGCTGCTGTCGCAGTCGCAGAAGCTCCGGCCCAGGCATACAACCCGCTGTTCCTTTACGGCGGCGTCGGACTCGGCAAAACGCATCTGATGCATGCCATCGGCCATTACATATTGAGCCAGTATCCTCACATGAAGGTCTTGTATGTTTCTTCCGAGAAATTTACCAATGACCTGATAAACGCAATAAAGGACGATACGAATGAAGAATTCCGAAACAAATACAGGAACATGGATGTTCTCCTCATAGACGACATCCAGTTCATCGGCGGGAAAGAGAGGACCCAGGAAGAATTCTTCCATACTTTCAATGCGCTGTATGAAGCAAATAAGCAAATAATCATATCAAGTGACCGCCCGCCAAAAGAGTTCACCACTTTGGAGGACAGGCTCCGCTCCAGGTTTGAATGGGGCCTCACTGCGGATATCCAGTCACCGGATTTTGAGACGAGGATCGCGATACTGAAGAAAAAAGCTCAGCTGGAAAATATCACGATACCGGACGATGTACTGGCGTTCATAGCAGACAAGGTAGTATCCAATATCCGTGAACTGGAAGGCGCGCTGAACAGGGTAATAGCTTACTCCTCGCTAACAGACACCGAGATTTCCGTCGACCTTTGCGCAGAGGCGCTGAAAGAAATACTTGCCGCTTCAAACAACAAGGTGATCGATACGGGCCACATTATAGAATCAGTATCCAGATACTTTGATATCAGGATGGAAGAGATCCTGTCACAGAAGAGGAACAGGAACATATCCTATCCCAGGCAGATCGCCATGTATCTTTGCAGGGACATAATGGGGCTATCGCTTCCCAAAATAGGAGAAGAATTCGGCGGAAGGGATCATACCACCGTTATACATGCAATCCAGAAAATAGAGGAAGATATACAACTGAATCCTGAAATCAAACGTACCGTGGAAGAGTTGAAAAGAAATATAACCGGAAAATAACCATTATCCCCAGAAATTGTTGATATGGGGATAAGTTGCTGTTGGTAATATGTTGATATCCCGGATCTGATTTTTACATCAACTTTCAGCAACAAATTATCAACATCGAAATCAACAGGCGAAAACCTGATAATTTATGGGCTTGTACCAGTTATTCACCGAATCAACAGCACTTACTATTATTACTGTTTGTTATATTGAAATTAGATAAAGAATACGGAGGTCATCCAGATGAAAATCATTTGCTCAAAAGAAAAACTTCTCGAAGGGATAAACATAGTACAGAAAGCTGTGTCCGCCAAAACACCGCTGCCTATACTTGAAGGGATCCTGGTCGAAGCCGGTGACCAAGTAAAGCTTACCTCCAACGACCTGGAAATAGGGATTGAATGCATTATCGAAGCAGACGTCAGGGAAGAAGGGGCAATAGTCCTAAATGCCAGGATGTTCGGTGAAATCATAAGGAAATTCCCGGATGCTGAAGTATTGATAGAAGTCAGAGAGAACAACAATGTTGTAATAGAATGTGAAAACTCGATGTTTGAAATAAGAGGACTTGATGCGGAAGGTTTTCCTGCGCTTCCGACACTGGAGAAGAAAGACGGAATAAAGATAAGCCAGAGAATGCTGAAAGATATGATAAGGCAAACCATATTTGCAGTAAGTACTGACGAAAACAGGCCAATGCTTACAGGTTCGCTGTTTGAGTATAAGGATGGCAAGTTCACTATCGTTTCGATCGACGGTTACAGGCTCGCAATGAGATGTTTCGAACCGGAGAATGAAAATGAAACGGTAAGTGCCGAAAGAAAGTTTGTCATTCCCGGAAAAACGCTTAATGAGATCGCGAAGATACTGCAGCCGGTAGATGACGATATATACATATATGCAGCTGGGAACCAGATCCTCTTCGACATGGGCAACTGCATCATGACATCAAGGCTTCTTGAAGGTGAATACCTGAATTATATGAGCATTTTCCCGAAAGACCACGAAACAAAGGTAAGAGTGAATACGAAAGATCTGCTTTCGTGTTTTGAACGTGCTTCCCTGGTGATAACCAGCGAAGAGAGAAGATATCCCGTAAGCCTCGATATAACTGAAAAAAAGATAGTTATCACGGCAAATACTGAAGCAGGCAATGTGAGAGAAGAACTTAAAATCGATATGGAAGGCAAACGGCTTGAGATATCTTTCTACCATAAGTTTTTCATTGAAGCATTGAGGGCCATAGATAACGAAACGATAGACATTTACTTCACGACAAGCCTTGGGCCATGTACGATAAAGCCGCTGCAGGGAAATGATTTTGCTTATCTGATATTGCCTATTAGAAGGTAAACTGCAGTGGAATAATAATATGGGTTAAACTGAACGAACGGGAAGAAGGAATTTAGTTGAAGGAAATAAAAATATCGACTGAATATATAGAACTTGAGCAGTTGCTGAAGTTTGCAGGCCTTGTGAATAAAGGTTCGGATGCCAAAATGCTGATCTCTTCCGGGGCGGTACTGGTCAACGGCCAGGCCGAACTGAGGAGGGGGAAGAAGTTAAGACCCGGCGATGTCGTGGAATATGACGGGAATGAATACATGATCACAGAATAATATCCGGAAGGCAAGGAGTTTTTATTGAAGGTAAAAAGCATCTGTTTGAAAAATTACAGGAATTATGACAATGCGGAAGTAGAATTTGCGGATACATTTAACATAATATACGGAAATAACGCACAGGGCAAAACAAATATAATCGAAGCGATTTTCCTGTGTGCATCCGGAAGATCCCACCGCACGCCGAAAGACAATGAACTTCTGAAATACGGGAGAGATTTCTTTGATATAAAGCTCGAATACTCAAGGACCGACAGGGATGAACAGATCCACATCGTATACAGCAATGAAGACAGAAAAAGGATAAGCATCAATGATATTCCACTGAAAAAAATAGGCGGTTTGATGGGACACCTTAACGCGGTGATATTCTCCCCGGAAGATCTTCTTGTGATAAAGCAGGGCCCGGCGGAAAGAAGGCGCTTTATCGACATAACCCTGAGCCAGCTCAGACCTTCATATTTTTTCGATCTTCAGCAATATGCAAAAATCCTTTTGCAGAGAAACAATCTCCTGAAAGCAATTTCATTGAATAATGATCTGGCTGACACGCTTGAAGTCTGGGATCATCACCTGGTCAAAACCGGGGCAAGGATAATGAAAGCGCGGAAGGATTTCATCAAACGGCTTGATACGATTGCGGCCGAAAGGCATGAAAGGCTGACGAACTGTGAGGAAAAACTGAAACTGGAATACGATCCTTCATTTAAAATTGAGGAAGCAGATGAGGAAAAAGAAGTAGAAGATGCGTTCAGGCGAAGCATAAAGAAGAACAGGGAAAAAGAACTGATGAAAGGAACGACTTTGACGGGTCCGCAAAGAGATGATATAGATATAATACTGAACGGGGAAAGCACCAGGATATATGCTTCACAGGGACAGCAGAGAACGTCGGTGCTTTCGATGAAGCTGGCTGAGATTGACATAATGAAGGAAGAAACGGGAGAATATCCTGTTCTTCTCCTGGATGACGTACTGTCAGAGCTTGATGACAGGCGAAAGGAATACTTGCTTGACAGTATCGATGAAATCCAGACTCTTATAACAAGTACCGACAAAAGATTTTTTAGCAGGAACAGTGACGGGTCAGCATTTTTCCATGTAGAAAGTGGGATCATAAGAAGAGAATGAAAAAAGGGAAAGAAGGGCAATCATTTGCGAAGAAATCTTAATTGAGATAAAATGTATTGTATCTGAAGAAAATCAAAGGAGGTTGCCATGTTTTTACATATCGGCGGTGATGTGGTAATACCCATGAAAAACGTAATAGCGATCCTGGATATAGAGACTTCCACGATATCGAAGGATACCAGGGATTTTCTGAAAACTGCCGAGGAAGAAGGATTCGTAACTGCGATAACTGATGATCTTCCAAGATCGTTCATTATAACCGAGGAAGATAAAAAAAGCAGGATTTATCTTTCACCGATTTCATCGGTAACGCTGCAGAAGAGATCAGGATTCATGAGCGATTTCATGAACGACGAGTATAAACTTTGAGATAAAGCAGTTTCAAAGGTTTACGGGAGGAAGAGATGAGCGGGATAAACACTGAAAACCACAATAAATACGATGAAAACCAGATACAGGTGCTTGAAGGCCTCGAAGCTGTCAGAAAAAGACCGGGGATGTATATTGGTTCCACTTCCCTGAGAGGACTTCACCATCTTGTGTATGAAATCGTTGCAAACAGTATAGATGAAGCTCTTGCAGGAAGATGCGACAGTATAGATATCGTTGTAGAGAAGGATAATTCTGTTATAGTTAAGGACAACGGGGGCGGTATACCGGTTGGAATCCATCCGAAAATGGGAATACCGACTGTAGAAGTGGTACATACGGTGCTCCATGCCGGCGGGAAATTTGGCGGAGGTGCTTACACGGTATCCGGAGGACTGCATGGAGTAGGCGCTTCTGTTGTAAATGCGCTTTCGGAATTTCTTGAGGTCCAGGTGGCCAGAGATGGAAAACTATACAGGCAGCGCTATGAAAGAGGAAAGACCGTAACTCCCCTGGAAGTGATAGGGGAAGTGGATTATACCGGTACGCGTACTCATTTTAAACCGGATCCGGAAATATTCGAGGAAACGGAATTTGATTTTGAAGCAATGATAACAAGGTACAGGGAAATGGCATTCCTCAATAAAGGTATTCGCATAACGCTCACGGACAACAGGGGCGAAGAGCCGGTAAAGAAGGAATTCCACTATGAAGGCGGTATAGTTTCCTATGTTGAATATATAAACATGGGAAAGGATGTGCTGCACGATGTGCCGATATATTTCGATGGCGAAAAAGACGGTTCATATTGTGAGATAGCGATGCAGTACAATGACAGGTATGTAGAGAGCATATTCAGTTATGCAAACAATATATGCACGACTGAAGGCGGAACGCACCTGACGGGATTCAAGACAGCGATCACAAAAGTATTTAACGATTATGCAAGAAAATTCAATTATCTTAAAGAAAACGACAAGAACCTGATGGGTGAAGACGTCAGAGAAGGACTTACCGCTATAGTAAGCGTAAAGCTGATAAATCCACAGTTTGAAGGTCAGACGAAAACAAAACTGGGAAACAGTGATATAAGGAACCTGGTAGAAAACGTAGTAACTGAAAAACTGATGACTTATCTTGAAGAAAATCCGTCAGTTGCAAGGGCGATAATAGAGAAATGCATTATGGCGTCGAGGGCAAGGGAAGCTGCGAGGAAAGCCAGGGAACTCACAAGGAGAAAGAACGCTCTCGAAACGACGACGCTTCCCGGAAAGCTGGCTGACTGTACTGAAAGGGATCCGTCACTTTGTGAAATCTATATAGTGGAAGGTGATTCAGCAGGCGGTTCAGCAAAACAGGGAAGGGACAGAAGGTTCCAGGCGATTCTTCCCCTGTGGGGAAAGATGCTGAATGTTGAAAAGTCAAGGCTGGACAAGGTGATCGGAAACGATAAGCTTATGCCGGTAATAACGGCATTAGGCGCTGGGATAGGTGAAGATTTTGACCTGTCGAAACTGAGGTATGACAAAGTAATTATAATGGCGGATGCTGATGTTGACGGATCACATATCAGGACGTTGCTTCTCACGTTCTTTTACAGGTACATGAAACCGCTCGTGGAGAAAGGGCATGTATATATTGCATTGCCGCCGCTTTACAGGGTATATAAAGGAAAAGAGGAATACTACGCTTACAACGAAGTTGAACTTGAAAGGATCCAGAAGGAGAAGAACTGGAAGAAGGAAGAATGTAACGTGCAAAGGTACAAGGGCCTTGGAGAAATGAGTTCGGAGCAGCTGTGGAATACGACGATGAACCCGGAAACAAGGAAAATGAAGAGAGTGACTCTGGAAGACGCAGTGGCGGCAGATAAAATATTCACCATATTGATGGGCGACAAGGTCGAACCAAGGAAAGACTTCATACAGGAAAATGCGAAGTACGTGACGAACCTGGATATATAAAAGAGTTCTGTATGATGAAAAAATAGCATAAAATAAAGCAATGTTTCACGTGAAACATTGCTTTATTTTATGTGAAGCAGTCATGTATAAACTGCTATGATGCAAAGAATAAGTTCCTGTTATATTTTCAACTTGTTTCTTTTGATACGGTTGTTATTATAAAGACCTGATACTGTACCGAGATATAAAGATGAGAGTAAAAAGAATTTAATATACAGGAATTTATTGTGTTGAGTGAGAAAGTCAAATACAGCCGGAGAAAGAGAATTTTGAAAAGCTATGATAAAGTTATATTGTAATAACAGAGTCTCTGCAGCATTTAATCTATTGAAAATATTTTGTCAAATTTATCACTATCAGTGATATTTTTATTGTGATATAATTACATCGACCAACTATTTATATCGGGAGTGAATGTTTTGGCCAAGGTGATTGCTATTGCGAACCAAAAGGGAGGAGTCGGCAAAACCACTACTGCTGTGAATCTTAGCGCTTGCCTTGCATATAAAGGCAAGAAAGTAATGGTTATCGATGTGGACCCACAGGGCAATACTACCAGCGGCCTCGGAATAGACAAGCAAAATATCGCGAGATCCATTTATGAAGTAATAATAAACGATGAAAGCATAGAAGAAGCGCTGATGCCGACGATGGTCGAGAACCTTTTTATCTGTCCTTCAAACATCCAGTTGGTAGGGGCGGAAGTGGAACTGGTATCGGTCATATCCAGGGAAACCAGGCTGAAAATCGCATTGCAGGATGTAAGGGATAATTATGACTTCATTATCATTGATTGTCCTCCGTCACTGGGACTGCTGACATTGAACGCATTGACCGCGGCTGACACGATTTTGGTGCCGATACAGTGCGAATATTATGCACTTGAGGGGCTGAGCCAGCTGATGAACACGGTAAAACTTGTACAGAGGCACCTGAATCCTTCACTTGAGGTGGAAGGCGTAGTATTGACTATGTTCGATGCAAGGACAAATCTCTCGATACAGGTAGTTGAAGATGTCAAGAAGTATTTCAGGAATAAAGTATACAGGACCATTATCCCCAGGAATGTACGCTTAAGTGAAGCCCCTAGTTTTGGACTGCCGATAATATTGTACGACCCAAAATCCAAAGGAGCGGAATGCTATTTGGATCTGGCCCAGGAAGTGATCGACTATTCGGAGGAGGTAAAGGATAAATGAAAAAAGGCCTTGGAAAAGGACTGGGTGCGCTGTTGGGGACAGAGGAAGCCGAAAATGGCGGAATAATGGAAATAAGGATAAGCGATATAGAGCCCAATGTCAACCAGCCCAGAAAGACTTTTGATGATGAAAAACTGGCTGCGCTGGCCGAATCGATAAAGCAGCACGGGGTCGTACAGCCGTTGATCGTTCAGCGGGACGGGGATACATACAGGATAGTGGCAGGGGAAAGAAGGTGGAGAGCGGCGAGACTTGCCGGACTTGATACGGTCCCTGTAATAGTGAGGGATCTTTCTGACCGGCAGGTGATGGAAGTTGCACTCATAGAAAACCTTCAGAGAGAGGATCTGAATCCTATCGAAGAGGCTGAGGCTTACGAAAGGCTTATTTCAGAATTCGGGATGAAACAGGAAGAGGTGGCTTCGGTCGTAGGAAAAAGCAGGCCTGCTATTACGAACTCGATCAGGTTGCTTTCTCTGAACGATGAAATAAAATCCAGGGTCATTTCCGGTGAAATATCCAGCGGTCACGCAAGGGCATTGCTTTCACTGGACGATCAAAAACTCCAGCTGGAAGCTATGCAGGAAATCATCGACAAAAGCCTGAGCGTTAGGGAAACGGAGAAGCTGATAAAGCAGCTGATGACTCCCAAAAAGCAGAAAGAGAAAAAAGCACCCGATGCCGAGTATCAGGCGATCGAGGAACGGTTCAGAGAAATATTCGGCACAAAGGTAAGGATAATGAACAATAAGAAGAACGGGAAAATACTTATTGAGTATTACTCGCTGGAAGAGTTGGACCGGATAATAAACCTGGTAGAAAGAATTTATAAAAACAGTAAAAATTAGCCACGTCACAGAATCGATTTAGAGCCACGTTTTGATTACAGGCAATATGATTTCTCATTTATGGTATTTAAACCGTTAAAACGGAAAACAGAAGCTAATATGGACGATCATGAAAAAAACAGAAAAGGTTTCACGTGAAACATTCAGATGAGATAAAAGAGTTCACAGAAGGGGAAGGATCTATGAGCATATTCGATTTGCCTTATGAATTGATCGTATTTATCGGGTTGAACTTCTTGCTGACATTGATATTGCTTTTTATGAATGCTTCGAACAGGTCGAAATTAAAAAGGCTTAAATCAAAATATGATAAGTTCATGAACGGCTTGAGCGGCGCAAGTATGGAAGATGTACTTGAAGACTGTATCGACAAACTTAATGGAGTCATTGAGAAGAACAGGGAATTGGAGTACCAGATCAATACTATAAAAAGGAACATGCATTACTGCGTACAGAAAGTCGGAGTGGTCAGGTACAATGCATTCGATGATGTAGGCAGCGACCTGTGCTTTTCAATTGCCCTCCTTGACAACAATGATGATGGCGTAGTGATCAGCGGCCTTTATGCAAGAGACAGTTCGACTACTTATGCAAAGCCGATTTCAAGAGGCAAATCAAAATATGTATTGTCGGCCGAAGAGATCAAGGCCATAGATCTGGCCAGGAGATCCCGGGTTACAGATATATATGATGACTGAATTTCTTCTGCCGATCAAGAGATATACAGAAGACTTTTTTGCGCAGTTTATTCAGGAAAGCGGGTGTAGTTATAAAAATCTCGATGCGACAGGAGGTTTATCATGATCAAATCAGGGGTTATTTCTACAGACAGGACAAAGTGTGTAGGCTGCAACAAATGTATACGGGCATGCATTGTACCGCACGCAAACAGGGTAACTGACGAAAGAAAGATAACCGTCGATTATGCCAACTGTATTTTATGCGGTGAATGCCTTAAGGCTTGTAATCATGGGGCGCGCAGCTATGTTGACGACACACGGGAATTTTTCAGCGAGCTGGAAAAGGGAACTGAAGTCGCAGTAATAGTAGCTCCGGCTTTCAGGTTCAATTATCCGGACAAGTTTAAAAATGTCCTTTCCTGGCTCAGGACCAAAGGTGTCAGGTTCATCTACGATGTCAGCTTTGGCGCGGATATCACCACTTACCTGTATATAAAGGCCATAGTTGAAAAGAAACTGAATACTGTGATCGCTCAGCCTTGTCCCGTCATTGTAAACAGTATAGAGCGCTATCATACAGAACTGATAAAATACCTCAGTCCTATAGGTTCGCCAATGTACTGTACTGCCGTTTACCTGAAAAAATATGACGGTTTCAAAGGAAAAATAGCGGCAATATCGCCCTGTATCGGAAAAACCGATGAATTCGGCAGGGATGATACGATCGATTACAATGTTACATTTACGAAACTTATGGAAGCTTACAATGCTGCGGGGTATGATCCTGGTGCAGAGACAGGATTTGACTCTCCTGAAAGCCTTGTCGGATACTGGTATCCGACTCCGGGTGGTCTGAAGGAGTCAGTGGAGCAGATCTTCGGAAGGAAATATCACATAAGAAGGATAGAAGGACCGAAGCTCGCCCAGGAATATCTGAAAGAAATCAGTCAGTCACCCAACGTCATACCTCTGGTCATAGACATATTGAATTGTTCGGAAGGCTGTCTGTCAGGCACCGGTACCGAAGCCGGGATACCGCATGATTTCAAGGATAGGGCTTTGTTTGAGAAGGCTGGCGAAGAGAATGGCAAGGTGCTGTCCAACAGGAAGCGCCAGCTTAAAAAACTGGTTAAGCATTTTGACAAAACTCTAAAAATGGAAGATTTCATCTATACATATACAATGCGGAAGGATGACGCCGTCATAACCGAGCAGGATATTGAATCTGCCTTTGAAGCTCTCCTGAAGTTCAATGAAGAGGAAAGAACTGTGGACTGTGCAGCCTGCGGATACGAATCGTGCCATCAGATGGCTGAAGCAGTATTCCTCGGCTATAACTTCCCGGACAATTGCATTCACTATTTCAAAAAAATGCTGGAAAAATCCCATGATGAGATTTCATTGGAGAAGAGGAAAACGGAGCAGCTTCTGGCCAAAGCCAATGACATGACAGACAAACAGTCTGAGTTCATTTCAAAGCTCCACAGTGAAGTCGAAACCGTGGATCAGATAATAGGTGAACTGGTCCAGGTATATACGAATATCGTCAATGACATCACTAATATCAATGAACAGATGATCGATGTGGAGTCTCTGTCACGTAGCGGAGTAATGAGTATAGACGAATTGAACAGCAGGTTCGATCAATTCTTCAAAATGTCTGAATCTATAAGAAATATTTCAGAACAGACACATATGCTATCGCTGAATGCATCGATCGAAGCTGCAAGAGCTGGTGAATATGGCAAGGGATTCCTGGTGGTGGCCGAAGAAGTGAGGAAGCTTGCCGATGATGCGAAAACCGCTGTGGCCGAAACTCAGGACAGTAATAATGTTATTGAAGAAGACATTCGGAAAATCAATGATCTGCTCAGCAAACTGCAAAGTGTAGTAGTGGTGGTGAATGAAAATATCCAGAATGTGCTTGCTGCGTCTGAGGAAGCCAGTGCATCCATGCATCAGATACAGGACACCATAGAAAAGATCGTCAGTTCCGCAGAAGAAATGTCCTCCGCTGCCGGATCTGAATACTGACCAGGCGGCCTGTGGATAACGAATCATGATTGATGGATTATGCTGATAATTTAACCTCAGTATTTTGGACCGCAGACTGGATCCTGCCTTGGATGACAAGACAGGATCCGGTTTTCTGAACAAGCCACAAAGTGACAAAAGCACGGTGTTGACAAAGCTTCGGGCATATAGTAGAATATACTACGTCGCTTTGTTAAGATACGGAGAGATGGTCGAGCTGGTTTAAGGCACCGGTCTTGAAAACCGGCGTAGTCGTGAGGCTACCGTGAGTTCGAATCTCACTCTCTCCGCCAAAACGACAAAAAGAGGCGAAGGATGAGAGGTTTATAACGCCTCTCATAATCGCCTCATAGATAAGCATAAAAGAATTTTTTCTTACTGCAGACCTGTGGAGAAGTACCCAAGTAGGCTGAAGGGGACGGTTTGCTAAACCGTTAGTAGGGGCAACTCTAGCCCGGGTTCGAATCCCGGCTTCTCCGCCACACAAGCCGCTTTCAGTAATCATACTGAAGGCGGTTTTTGCATTTTGATAATGAATGACGGTACGGTGGCTTAGGAAAATCTTCTTATTGCTTCTGTCTTATACAGCGACTCAGTGTTTTTATTGCAACTTAGATTACTGATCGGAAAACTATAATGGCGTCAATAACCATGTGCTGAATCAATGTAAAGCTCCAGGCCGGAAAAGAAACTGCAGTTCAGTTAAACGATTTGATTTCATATTAGTAAACTTATCCATATTAAGAAAACTTTAAGAACTATACCCTACTAATTGTTGTCCTTATATGATATAATCATTCCGCCAGAGATTGCTGCAACCGTGTTTTTGGATGCATGACCCAGCGGGAGGTTACAGTCCTATGGAGGATAAAATAGCTTACGGCCGTAAACTCAATCTTATCGGGATGATAATCTTCATACTCGCATACCTTATTGACAGGTTTATCCTTAATATACCCGATTTACTTTATATCATAATATTGCTGATCGTGATGTTTCTTATGTTCGGAGGACTCCTGATCAGGAAAAGAGCAAGAGATAACGAGAAATAAAACATATATGAATATAAAATTTAAAGTTCAGACGTTGAAGTATTGGTTTAAGTATCGGTTGAAGTGAAAAATCTCCGGAGTCATACAAATATATATCAGATATTGTGACAGATAAGCCCAGACATCAGACATTTATTGGCCATCAGGCGGCTGATCATTAACAGGTAGCAAGGAGATGACCACCATGGCGGAAAACATTAAGAATGGAAAATCTGATTCCCATGTACCGGAGCAGATACCGGGCAGGACGTGCGAAGCTGCAAATGAAGTGCAGGCGGATGAACGACCTGTTTATGCGAAAGAAGACAAACTGTTCCTTGCAGGGGCGCTACTGCTGGGGATATTGTTCACCTGGCTGTTTTACGGCAAAAACCCGGGCGTTTCGGTCCCGCTGTTCGTGATAGCTTTCTATGCACTGTTTTTTGCCTATGTACGCCCTGCACAGGACAAAAAGGCTATGTTCGGATGGTTCTTATGTATTCCCGTTTTGCTGATTTCGATGACATTTGTCCTGTTCAGGGATTTAACGCTGATGGTTCTCAATATACTTGCACTGCCCTGTCTCATTATACTGCAGACTGTCCTGATTACGGGGACAAACAATTACAGGTGGTACAGCCCGGGCATAATAGTCGATCTGCTTTTCGGCTTTTTCGCAAGAGGTATCGTACATGCGGCAAAACCTTTCTCAATGTTTGCATCGATGGTACGCAGCAAAACCGGTGGAGAGAAAAAATCCACAGTGCTGCGGATCATTACGGGCCTCGTGATCGCTCTTCCCATACTGTTGATACTGTTACTGATTCTTTCCTCAGCCGACATGGTATTCGGAAAACTTGTGGAAAAACTGCCTGACCTTTTGAACAGTTTGAATTTAGGAGAAGTATTTATTAAGACCTTCCTGATGCTCATCATTTTTATATGCTCTTTCAGTTATATTTGGAGCCTGAAACACAAGGAAAAATTCCTCGATATCGATAACGGGCTCTTATCAGCCAAATCTGCAGATGAAAAAAGGCGCTGGGATCCGGTGGTCCTGGTTACGGTAACAGCTTGCATCGATCTTCTTTATATCTTTTTCGTCATCATACAGTTTGCATACCTGTTCGGCAGATCCGGACTTCCTGAAGGCTTAACATATTCAGAATATGCGCGCAACGGTTTTTCAGAATTGATACTGGTGTCACTGCTTAATATGGGATGGCTGGCGCTGACACTCACGTATACGAAAAAAGGAAAGCGCGGCCTTGATACTTCGTTCAGGATATTGAACACGATTACGGTCTGCTGTACGTACGTGATGCTCCTGTCGGCGTATTACAGGATGCTGATGTATGAAGAGGCGTATGGTTTTACGTTCCTCCGTGTGATGACCCAGGCGTTCATGATCTTTCTGTTCGTACTTTTCAGTACAACGCTGGTCAGGGTATGGAATGACCGCATCCCGCTCCTTAAACCCTATATCGCTGCCGCTGTGATCGCTTTTACTGTCATCAACTATATAAACGTAGACGCAATGGTGGCAAAGAAAAATGTCGACCGGTATTTTGAAACAGGAAAAATAGATATATACTATTTCAATTCTCTATCAAATGATGCAGTTGCAGAGCTCGTGAGACTTGTCGATGCCGATGATCCCGAAGTTGCACAAAAAGCTGCCGAAATACTGGCAGACAGGAAAGAACGTATTTATGAACGTACTGACTGGCAATCATTCAATTTGGCGGATCTTCGTGCAAAACGGGCCATTAGCGGGAAATGAGTACACCGTGTCATGCTCCGGCCCAGGTAGCTTACAGAAACATCCGGTTCCGTTCAGGGAACTTACATAATTACCACCGTCCAATTCCGGCAACTTAACTCTAACTTATACAAGTATATCTGTTCAACTTTGACAGCTTATAGCAGGATAATTAACTCAGCCTTGACAGTTTGTTCAGTATCGTGAACAATACTATGGCGATATTTGATATGCTTGAGACAAATATCTGAGGCTTGTATTTGTTTTTATCAAAACCGGCGCTGTTTTTCTGAGCCTTTTTGATTATAAAAAGGATCTGCATCAATATAGCCAGCGCAGCTACGCATTTCAGCAGGATAGTCTCAAGGTAGAATGCACAGTAGATTATGAAAACGATTACGATCATGTGAACGATAATGTTCAGGCCGTTGCCGAATTTGCGCACGTCGATATCGATCAGCTCCTCCAGGTCATCTTCCAGGTCCTCGTCAAGTTCAATCTGCTCGAAACCGTTGAGCACAATAAGGTTGTATATACTTTTGATTGATGCCAGAGTAACTAATGCCGCCGTCACTGCGAAGAAAATGTCGTGATCCGTTGACAGGGCAATTATCGGAAACGCCAGTACGGCAAGAAATATCAGAACGCTGCCTTTGGATTGCATTTTGTCCCCCTGATAAATACTGTTTATGATCTCCGTGTTTCTGATCATTATACAATAAAAAACATATTCATATATAAATAGTTTAGCACAAAAAGAAATCAGGACAATATAAAATTGGCATATGTCAATGATGATATATGCCAAGAACTGAAATTGGTCCCTGATATAAAGCATTTCACGGTTCTTTCAATGCCTGGCTGAGTGGCCGGCAGTATGACTGGATGCGCCGGTTTTACTATCAGTGCCGTATTCGGTACAGCATTATTCCATGCTGACTGTATCATTATCTGATATTTCCGGGGTATCCGGAACATCTCCGGAATTTTCCGGAGTAACCGGAGCGTTGCCGTATGTCTCCGGTGAGTCGGAGGAAGCGCCGGATGTTCCGCCGCTGACCGGTTCAGTGCCCGGTTTCTCGTCAGCAGCAGGTTTGTCGGCGGTGGCCGGCTGGTTATCCCCAGTAGAAGTTTCATCCTGTGCCGCAGCTTTAGCCTTGCTGGCCATCTGTGCTGCAAGACCGGGCGTAAGGGTGCCGTCAGGCTGCTTTATGCCGACAAGGAACTCTTCATCACATGGTTTGTAGCTGCTTGTGTGAATTTTCTTCTGGGATATTACTTTATCACCCATTTTAACTGTTTTATAGGTTTCCACCACATACCCGTCGGTGCCATACTGGCTTTTCTTCACCGTTCCCACGGGCAGAGCAGGATCATCCACATATTTTGTTTTGTACGGCGTATGGCTCAGAGTTTTTGTACTGATAACCACGGTTTTTTCGGGAGTTGAATTGGTTCCGAGGAAAACGCAGTTCACCTTGTTGCCTTCGACCCACGAAAGTATTTTGATAGGCCAGCCAGTGTTATTGATAAAGCGCAGGTCGGTTCCGCCGTAGTATGCGGTGGCATCCTGCCCGAGGGGAACATATGTAACTATGAAAGAGTGGTTCCTTCTTTCGACCACTTCAAGGTCTGCAAGCAGTACAGCATTATAGAGCGTGCTTGTTGCCTGACAGATACCCCCGCCTATGCCGTCCTCCACACGGCCGTTTACAAAAACGTGAGCTGACTTGTAACCTGTCTTTTCATTTCTCGGACCCACTACTTCATTGAAAGAAAATTCTTCACCGGGCATGAGTATATAGTTGTGGTATTTTCCGGCGGCAAGCGCGATATTGTGCATCCTGTTTTTCTCATTCTGCGTCCTGGTTTCAAAAGATGTACTGTACCTTGCTAGTTCGTCCCTGAACAGCATCGATGCCGCTTTCTCCGATGTTATCTCAGGCATTACATAGGTGACTGGCAGGGTGGTTTCCATGTTTTCTGTTTTGTTGTGCTCGTCGATTATGCGCTTAAGTTCTTCCCGGTCGATCTGCCTTCCTGTTTTGTGGGGAACCAGCACCAGATTGCCGTTTTCCATTTTGTAATAGGCATTTTCCGGGTCGCATACTATCTTGTCATACACTTCGCCGGCATCAAACCGGGTCGTTTCGGTTATTATCACATCTGGCCTGATGACTCCGCCTTTTCCCTCTTTTATCATATTTATAACAAGGGATTTGACTTCCGCTTTGTCGACAGCTTCGCCGTGCCTGCCGGACTTTATCACGACGCTTTTGTCGGAAATGAGAAGTATACTTTCCCTGACCTGCTGGAATGCCATCAGGGCAAATTCATCGACAAAATCGTCGATCCTCGTTTCATCATAGTTTTGGGGAACGTATGTCACAATACCTTTGAAACTGGCCCTTGCGATATCATACAAACGATCGAAAACATTCCCGCTGCGGCCGATGGAAAATGCCTTGTCGGCAGCGGCTTCGATGTCATATACTACGCCCAGATCCGGATATGACTTCCTAACTTCTGCCAGGTCTGTTTCAAGCGTTATATCAAGGCCTGAGGCAGGGATTGTGTATCTTGATTCCAGCAGTTCGATTATCTCGCTCCTTGCCATGCCCGACACATCGAGGTCCCCTATGTGTACGCCCCTGTAAACGTTGTTGTACCGGAGAGTGATGTATGCGAAGACAGACGCGGATGCCAGCATTACGCCGGTAAAAACAAGCAGTATGATCATCAGTTTCGATTTCTTTTTGCCTGTATTTGCGGGAAGATTGGCTGCTACTTCAGTTTTCATATATCCAACACCTTTTTGATAATTTGGACGTTTAATTATACAAAATATCTGACTCTTCTATTATCGCAATTGTTTCATAAAATCTCAACAAATTTGTGGCGCGGGAAAACTGCAAATTTTCCACACAATTGTAGAAATGTATCGAGAAAAGTTATAGTATTTATATAGCAGAGGAAATGATTATTGTTAAGAGTACATTTTCATGTATTTAAGGGGACAGAATCTGATGAATGTATTTAATGAGGCTGAATTCAGGGATCTGTGCGAAAGACTGGGCGCAGAAGGAACGATCAGGGACATGACCGTGAGATATCCGACACCAGGTTACTTCAACAGGGTCCGGAACGTCATCAGGCATGACAGGAGAGGTGAAGTGGTTTTCTGTGTCATAAGGCCTGACGGGAAAGCAATCATGACCAGGCGAAACGATTATCCTGAAAATGTTTACAGGATCCCCACAGGAGGGATCGGCTACGGTGAAGATGTATTAAACGCCGTCTTCAGGGAGGTCAGGGAAGAACTCGGACTTGAAGTCAGGATAAGGGATTTTGCCGGAGCTGTGAGGATACGGTTTGAACATGGGAATGAGCACGTCATGTTCTACTCGTACATATTCATCCTGGATGAGATCGGCGGGCGGCTGCTTGCGGATGCCAGCGACGACGAGATCAGCGAGATAAAGGAAGTGGACCTGGATGAATTCGAACAGGCAGTCCGGGCGCTCGGAAGCATCGGGGGCAAGTGGCAGGACTGGGGAAAATTCCGATACATTACGTCAAATGCCGTATTGAATTTTTTGAAACATAAGAGTATATAATCATCGAACTGTGCCTATACTTATAGCAAAAGGTAATTTTTGCAAGTAGGTGCAGATGATGGGCACGGAATTAGTTAAATACGAACATCAGAACAGTATTAAACCAAAAAGCCGAAAAAAGCCGGTGTTTCGCAGTTCCAGGGCGTATGCCGCGCTGACCCGGGATGAGCGGCAGATAATAGATGCGGCTTTGGAAGCAAGGGAACAGTGGAAGGAAGCCGGCCTCAACTTCAACAATGTAACGGATGAACTGCTGGTAGATTACTACATATACTGGATGAAAGCCTGTGAATCGAGATACACCTATTACCTCAGGCTCGCAAAGGAAAGAGGGCTCTCCCATTATCTGTGACAATGAGTCATATCCGGCAGGTTGTACAAGTATAAATAAAATAAGGGAATAAAACAGCGGCTTTTGCCGGTATGGGGTCAGGACCGTGAATTCTGGAGTTATTCTTGCATATGTGGCAGGCTTTATACTTGTGCTTGTTTTTGCAAGACTGTTTCTGAAACCGCTGAAAGTGGTCATGAAACTGGTCCTCAATACTGTGCTCGGCGCGCTGGCGCTGCTTCTGGCCAACTGGATCGGCGGACTGTTCGGTTTCCGTATTGCGTTCAATGTCTATACTTCATTTATAGTCGGGGTACTCGGAATACCCGGATTTATCCTTCTTGTCATACTCAAGCTGCTGTTTGGTACCGTATAGGAAAATAAATCTA
>DAOSCC010000001.1:24921-27651 GCA_035361135.1 Clostridiales bacterium
ATCCTTCTTGTCATACTCAAGCTGCTGTTTGGTACCGTATAGGAAAATAAATCTAAAGCACTTCACAAATTCCCCTTACAATGTTAAAATAATATCATGGCCAAAGGTTTAATATTGTATACAATATACAACATTGAACTTTGTGATACATGAAAAACCCCGGGTCATCTTGTGCTGTGCATTGTCTTTCATATGACCTGAGTTGACAAATACATCAGCATCTTGAAATATAAGGGGAAAGTAAAGGGGAGATAAGAATGGGTAAAAACATGAAAACGATGGACGGAAATACCGCTGCGGCATATGTTGCATACGCCTTCACCGAAGTGGCGGGTATTTACCCGATAACTCCGTCGTCTGTCATGGCAGAACTTGTTGACGAGTGGTCGGCCAATGGCAGAAAGAATATCTTCGGCCAGCCGGTAAGGGTCGTTGAAATGCAATCTGAAGCCGGAGCGGCAGGGGTTGTGCACGGTTCCCTGACTGCAGGCGCTTTGACTACTACATTTACCGCATCTCAGGGATTGCTGCTTATGATACCGAACCTGTACAAGATCGCCGGCGAACTTTTGCCGGGAGTTTTCCACGTAAGTGCCAGGGCAGTTGCAAGCCACGCGCTTTCCATATTCGGAGACCATTCCGATGTTATGGCATGCCGTCAGACCGGAGCGGCGATGCTGGCTGAAGGCAGTGTCCAGGAAGTAATGGATCTGGCGCCTGTGGCACATCTGAGCGCAATAAAGGGAAGGGTTCCCTTCATCAATTTCTTTGATGGATTCAGGACATCCCACGAGATCCAGAAGATCGAAGTTATAGAATATGATGATTTCGCAAAGCTTGTGGACTATGACGCCGTGAAGGAATTCAGGAAGAGATCGCTGAACCCTGAGAGGCCTTCAGTAAGAGGCACGGCGCAGAATCCGGACATTTTCTTCCAGGCGCGCGAATCTTCAAATGTTTACTACAATGAACTGCCTGCGATAGTTGAAGAGTACATGAACAAAATAAGTGCGCTCACTGGCAGGAAGTATGGACTTTTCAATTACTACGGCGCACCGGATGCCGACAGGATCATTATTGCAATGGGTTCCGTATGCGAGACCATTGAGGAAACCATTGACTATCTCATGGCAAAGGGAGAGAAGGTCGGCGTCGTAAAGGTACACCTTTACAGGCCGTTCTCGGCAAAACACCTGCTTAAGGCCATCCCGGAGACCGCAAAGAAGATAGCTGTCCTCGACAGGACAAAAGAGCCGGGTGCTCTTGGAGAGCCTCTGTATCAGGATGTATGCGCCGCACTTTACGAAAACGGCAAGTCGCCTGTCATCGTAGCAGGACGCTACGGACTGGGTTCAAAGGATACGACGCCAGCCCAGATCGTTGCAGTATATGACAACCTGAAGTCTGACAATCCGAAGAACCACTTCACCATAGGCATAGTCGACGATGTTACGAACCTGTCGCTCCCTGTGGGAGAAGAAATAGACACGACGGCAGAAGGTACTGTAAGCTGCAAGTTCTGGGGATTCGGTTCCGACGGTACGGTAGGAGCCAACAAGAACTCCATCAAGATCATCGGCGATCATACCGACATGTATGCTCAGGCATACTTCGCTTATGACTCAAAGAAGTCCGGCGGAGTCACCATTTCACACCTGAGATTTGGCAAAAAGCCGATCCGCTCCACGTATCTCATAAACAAGGCGGACTTTGTGGCATGCCACAACCCTGCATACGTCGGCAAGTACGACATGGTGAGCGATCTCAAGGAGAACGGGACATTCCTGCTGAACTGCGGCTGGTCTGCAGAAGAACTTAACGAGAAACTTCCCGCCGATATGAAGAGGATCCTGGCAAAAAGGAACATCAAGCTGTACACCATAGACGCCGTTTCAATAGCGAAGGAAATTGGCCTTGGCAGCAGGATCAACATGATAATGCAGGCTGCATTCTTCAAACTTGCCAATATCATTCCTCTCGACGATGCTGTCAAATACATGAAAGATGCCATAGTGAAATCATATGGCAAAAAGGGCGAAAAAGTAGTCAATATGAACTATCTCGCAGTAGATAAGGGCATCGAGGCGCTTAAGAAGATCGATATCCCGGCTGACTGGGCAGATGCCGTTGACGAAGCTGCAGCAGCGAAGGATGTGCCCGAGTTCATCAGTAAGATCCTTGAGCCGATGAACAGGCAGGAAGGTGACAAGCTGCCGGTCAGTGCGTTCAAAGGAAGAGAAGACGGCACATTCCCGTGCGGTACCTCCAGGTATGAAAAGAGAGGCGTTGCCGTGGATGTTCCCGAATGGCAGATGGACAAGTGCATACAGTGCAACCAGTGCTCTTATGTATGTCCGCATGCCGCAATAAGGCCTTTCCTCCTCGATGAGGAAGAGACCGGGAACGCTCCCGAAGGCTTTGAAACGAAGAAAGCCATTGGCAAAGGATTTGAAGGGCTCAACTTCAGGATGCAGGTATCGGTGCTCGACTGCCAGGGCTGCGGAAGCTGTGCGAATGTATGCCCTGCGAAGGAGAAAGCGCTCATAATGAAACCTCTCGAGACCCAGATGGACCAGGTGAAGAACTGGGATTACGCAATGACGGTAAAACCGAAGAACCCGATGGGACCGTCCACTGTCAAGGGCAGCCAGTTCGAAGAGCCGCTGCTTGAGTTCTCCGGAGCATGCGCAGGCTGCGGCGAGACACCGTATGCAAAACTCATCACCCAGT
>DAOSCC010000001.1:27661-44659 GCA_035361135.1 Clostridiales bacterium
CTTTGGCGACAGAATGTATATTGCAAATGCAACAGGATGTTCTTCTATCTGGGGAGGCAGCGCTCCGTCTATGCCGTACTGCACCAATAAGGCCGGTTTCGGACCTTCATGGGCGAACTCCCTGTTTGAAGACAACGCAGAGTTCGGATACGGCATGTACCTTGCGGTAAAACAAATAAGGAACAAGATCGCTGACAACTGCAGGAAACTGCTTGAAATGGAAGTGCCCGGAGATGTCAGGGCAGCTATCGAAGGCTGGCTTGATAATATGAATGACGGCGACGGTTCCAAGGCAGCATCCGCACAGCTCAAGGCAGCGCTTGACGCATATAAGGGCAATGCAGGCGACGCGGCAAAAGTATTGGTGGATGAGATCCTTGAGAACAGCGAATTCCTTGTAAAGAAATCCGTCTGGATACTCGGCGGAGACGGATGGGCATATGATATCGGGTACGGCGGACTGGACCATGTGCTGGCTTCCAACGAGGATATCAATGTTCTTGTATTCGATACCGAGGTATACTCAAATACCGGCGGACAGTCGTCCAAGGCTACCCCTTCCGGAGCGGTGGCCCAGTTCGCTGCAGCCGGCAAGAGGACCAGGAAGAAAGACCTCGGCATGATGGCAATGTCCTATGGATATGTTTACGTTGCACAGGTTGCAATGGGCGCGAACCAGTCGCAGCTCATAAAGGCATTGCTCGAAGCAGAGAAATACGACGGACCTTCACTGATAATCGCTTATGCACCATGCATAAACCACGGTCTCAGGCTCGGCATGGGACAGTCGCAGCTTGAGGAGAAGAACGCAGTCGAAGCCGGTTACTGGCACCTTTACAGGTACAACCCGCTGCTGAAGGAAGAAGGCAAGAATCCGTTCACACTGGATTCAAAGGAGCCTACGGCATCGTACAGAGACTTCATAATGGGCGAAGTCAGATACTCTGCTCTGACAAGGACATTCCCCGATATCGCCGAGCAGCTGTTCGAGCAGGCCGAGAAGGACGCAAAAGAAAGACTCGAGGCATACAAGAGGCTTGCAAATGGCTGAGTATTGATATGTGCGGGCGGTAGAGCGCTCAAATGCGCAGCCGTTCTTTACCAATAAATCCGGTAATCTGGCGTTGATAAGAGCCGCTGACTAAGCACCGGACAAATGCATGATTCAAAGCATCGGCCGGGTATGCGGCTGAGGTCAGTCGGCAGTTGAAAATGCTGGTTGTGGCCGGCGGGTGATCGTTCTGATGCGATCATTCGCCGGTTTTTTTATTTGCTGGTTTTCAGGACCCTGCTAATGATTGCTGCCTTCTATATATGTGTCCGGAAGCATATAATTGATTGAACTGTAATCGATTATATCCATTTGATCACAGCGCAGCCGGGATCGGACGGAGGGAGCGTCATGCAGGGGATGGAAAATGAAATAAAACAGTGCTTCGGGATCGATGTCAGGAGCATATTCCCTTATAAAGATGCTTATGTCGCTGTCACAGCGGCAGGGAAAAAACTTGTCAAAAGAGTGCTGCTTTCACCCGAAAGGCTGAAATTCGTGCACTGGGCCAAAGAACACCTTGTAAGCAACGGCTTTGAAGGAGTTGACAGGTACCTGGTCACGTTGGCGGGAGAGCCCGGTTTCTGGTGCAACGATTGCCTGTACGTAATGACTGATTATGTTGAAGGACGTGAAAGCAGCTTTGATGATGACGAGGACCTGAAAATGGCCGCAGAAGCTTTGGCGGCACTGCACCGTGCGTCCGCCGGGTATCTTCCTCCCGAAGGGAGCAAGGTGCGGGATGATCTGGGGAAGCTCCCGGTATATTTTTCAAAGCGCCTGAATGACATCACGAAAATGAGGAAACAGGCAAGAAAAGGGAAGAGCCGTTTTGATCATCTGTTCCTGCAATACGCAGATCATTTCATCAGCATGGGAGAAAACGCGATCCACCGCCTTTCCGCATCATCCTACGACAAGATCGCCGACAGGACCAGGAAAGAGAGATCGTTCTGCCACCATGACTATACACATCATAATATATTGCTTAATGACGGCAAGGTGACGGTCACCAATTTCGATTACTGCTGCTTTGAACTCAAAGCGTATGACATTGCTAACCTGATCAGGCGGAAAATGCGAAGATGCGGCTGGGATATTTCAAAAGCAGGGCTCATCACCGAATCCTATAACAGGATCCTGCCCCTTGGTATGGACGAGATGGAAATAGTGAGGATCATGCTGGAATTCCCGCAGAAGTTCTGGAGGGTCGTGAACCGCTATTACAACAGCAGGCGCAGCTGGTCGGAAAAAGTTTTTTTGGGAAGGCTTGAAGAGGTCATTGAAGAAACAGGACCCCTTGACGCTTTCCTGAAGGCTTATGACAGGGAATTCCTATAAAAGTCGGATGATTCAGATGGTCAAAACAGTCCTGTTATGCTGCCGTCCTCACTTATGTCTATCTGTTCCGCAGCCGGGACTTTCGGCAGTCCGGGCATCGTCATTATTTCTCCGGTAAGTGCCACGATGAAGCCGGCTCCAGCCGACACTCTGATATCGCGGACATTTATTTCAAAGTTTTCAGGCCTTCCGAGCACTTTGGGGTTGTCGGAAAGCGAGTATTGTGTTTTTGCCATGCAGACAGGCAGATCATCCAGTTTCATTTCGGCCAGCTTTTTGATCGTTTTGTCAGCGGCGGGCGAATAGGTTACGCCCCTGGCTCCGTAAATCTCTTTTGCTATGGTTTCGATCTTTTCCTTCACAGGAGCCTTTACATCATACAGGAGCCTGAACCGGGATGGAACGGTATCTAACAGGTTAAGCAACTTTTCCGCCAGTTCTCTGCCGCCCTCGCCGCCTTTTGTGTAAACCTGCGAAATTGCTGCTGCTACGTTCAGGTCTTCGCATCTCTTCCTGATATATTCCAGTTCTGCCGGTGTGTCTGTTTCAAACAGGTTTATTGCTACAAGTACAGGTACACCGAATTTTCTCAGGTTTTCCACATGTTTCTCCAGATTCGGGAATCCGCGCTTAAGGGCTTCAAGGTCTTCTCCAGCAAGCTTTTCCTTAGGGACGCTGCCATTATACTTCAGTGCGCGCACAGTCGTTACGAGTACTGCAGCGTCGGGCACGAAGCCCGCAAACCTGCACTTGATGTCGAAGAACTTTTCTGCGCCAAGATCTGCTCCGAAACCAGCTTCCGTAATAACATAATCAGCAAGTTTCAGCGCCAGCCTGGTTGCTTTTATGCTGTTGCATCCATGGGCTATATTGGCGAACGGGCCGCCATGCATCAGCGCAGGCGAGTGCTCCAGGGTCTGGACGATGTTCGGCTTGATCGCGTCCTTGAGCAGGAGCGCCATGGCGCCTTCCGCTTTAAGCTGTGATACCGTTACCGGCGCCCCCGAGTAGTCATATCCTACGATTATTTTACCAAGCCGGTTTTTCAGATCAGTGATGTTTTCTGCAAGACACAATATGGCCATTATCTCCGATGCCGCGGTAATGAGGAAGCCGTCTTCCCGCGGAGTGCCGTCTGCCTTTCCGCCGAGACCTACGACTATATTTCTCAGGGCCCTGTCGTTCATATCCATCGCCCTTTTCCATACTATCTGCCTCGGGTCTATCCGAAGCGCGTTCCCCTGATGGATATGATTGTCAATGACTGCAGAAAGCAGGTTGTTCGCAGCGGTGACGGCATGTATGTCGCCGGTGAAATGCAGGTTGATGTCTTCCATCGGCACTAACTGCGCATATCCGCCGCCGGCAGCCCCGCCCTTCATGCCCATAACAGGCCCAAGGGACGGTTCCCGCAGGCATATGACAGCTTTCTTCCCCATGGCTGTCAGGGCCTGGCCGAGGCCGACCGTAGTGGTCGTTTTTCCTTCCCCTGCCGGGGTCGGGTTCACCGCTGTGACCAGGATGAGTTTGCCGTCCCTGTTGTTCCTGACTCTCTGCCAGAGACTGTCCGTCAGCTTAGCCTTATATTTGCCATACAGTTCAAGTTCATCCGGGTTGATACCCAGAGTCGAGGCTACTTCAGTTATCGGCTTCATTTTGCATTTCTGAGCTATCTCTATATCCGTGAGCATCGAGTCCAACCTTTCGCGTTAAGTTTACTGCACTTTATTATACATTCCCGTTTGCTCCAAAACAATAGAAATCAGTGAACGTTTAATTAACAAATCCGCTGCGGTTTACATATTATAAACCAGGAAACCCGGTGAGAGTGCCATATAGACTTATCACCGCGAAACAGAGCATGAAACGGCAGGTGATGGGATGAGCGGGATAAAGATTGGCGACATTGTCGCAAGAAAGTCTTATGGATGCGACGTTTTTTTCAAGGTGACAGACATAACGGAACGGGACGGGGAAAGGATACTTACTCTCAAAGGCATCAGCTACAGGATAGAGGCCGACGCTCCCGAATCGGACCTGGAAGTCCAGCCGGAGGTAAAAGTCAGGGAATACAGGGACAGGTGCTGGCGTGAAGCTGAAAAAACCGCAGCGGACAGGATATACGATATGAGATACTACCGCTATTACATGCCAAGGAGCAGGGGGTGGCGAAAAAAAGCGTATTATAGAGATACCTCAAATGACAAGCCCGATAAAATAAAGAGACCGGGAAAAGTACTGCATCTGGATGGAGACAGGGATTACCTGGAGAATTGCATTGCCGAATATAAAAAACTCGGGATCGATGTTGTCGGCGAATATGTGCCCGAAAAGGATCAGCCCGCAAGGGTCTATTCACTGCTTTCTGAACACCGGCCTGATATTCTTGTGCTGACCGGCCATGACGGCTTCATAAAAGGGAAGGACAGCTACAACGATATTTCGTCGTACAGGACTTCGAAATATTTCATCGAAGCGGTCAAAGAAGCCAGGAGGTTCAATTCCGACATGGACGGGCTGGTAATTTTCGCCGGCGCATGCCAGTCGATGTATAATGAAATAATAAAAGCCGGAGCCAATTTTGCCAGCGCTCCTTTCCGGGATCTTATACATGCCCTCGATCCTGTAAGGGTATGCCAGAAAATCGCGTTTGCGAGCATCGACACAGTTCTGGACGCAGAAGACGTAATAAATAATACGATAACAGGGAAGACTGGTATAGGAGGTATACAGACAAGGGGAAAGTACCGGGAAGGATTTCCGGTCGAGCCGTATTAAGGTAAGGGGACACTTCTCAGCAGAGAGGTATTCCTTTGTGGACGAGAAATGTCCCCTTTTGATTGGGGAGATGGGACACTCCTCAGCGAAGGAGTATTCCTTTAGGGACGAGGGATGTCCCCTTTTGATTAAGCGCAGGGACATTCCTCAAGGTTTTCCTCTGCGGCTGAGGAATGTCACGCGTTTGATTGGTGAGGGGACACGAAAAAGGTATTGGGTGCTCCTCATCCATAAAGGAATACAAGGTACCCGCACGTTTGGCTGAGTAGTGATATTGCCATATTTCGGGAAATATCCCCCAGGTATGGGAATACTGCGCATGACGGAGGGATGGCACGCTTTTGGAAATACATGACAAAAACCATGGCGAGACCGGAGAAAATACAGGATTTTGCGAAAAGTACTTGACATAATTGAATTTCCCCTGCTATAATATATAACTTTTTTTGACAAGCTATGATGTTTATGATATAATTTATAAAACAGAAGACGAGGTGATCAGATGGCTGAAAAGAAAGACCTTGTTCAAATAAAGAAGAACATTGAGACCTGCATAGGCAAAAGGGTTCAGCTCAAAGCCAACAAAGGCAGGAAGAAGGCTTTTATCAAGGAAGGAATAATAGAAAACTCTTATCCCAGCATCTTCGTCATCAAGTTTGAAAACGAGTACGAGACAACAAGGAGAGTATCTTTCAGCTATACGGATATTCTGACCAAAGCAGTGGAACTTGTAATTTACAAGGACGACAAGGAGATACTGGTGAGCTGACCGACCAAAACGACGATTAAAAGCCTAAAGAAGCCCGATCACATGATCGGGCTTTTTTACATCCGATTATTCTGCTACGTCCCCGGCACGACGGTATCATGTCTATTTTAAAGTAATATTTGAGAGGTCCTGTCAATATACATTTAGAGAGGAAAACGCATTCAGTCATGCGGGAGGAGGATTTCAAATGTCTCTGGAACTGGTTGGTGAGCCCATTAGGATCAATAGAACCATTGGCGAGGATTCCACACAGACCATTGTCGAGAACGATATAATAGTGCCTGATACAAAGCCGGACATAGCACGCATATTGCTGCTGGACGGAGATGCCTGGGTCGAAGGGGCCGAGGCTGCAGCGGACAGGGTGCTCGTCACCGGCTCGGTCAGATACAAGATACTCTATATTTCCGACGACCCTGAGCAGCCTGTAAAAAGCATAACGACAGTATCAACGTTCCAGTATGCGATGGAAATACCTGATACCAGGCAGGGCATGCAATGCAGGGTCAAATGCGATATAGAGCATCTTGAATACGAGATACTCAACAGCAGGAAAGTCAATGTAAAAGCCATAATCAGTCTCTCGGGAAAAGTCACGGATCAGGTCGAGCAATACATAACGAGAGACCTGACAGGTTCGGACGGGATTCAGATCCTGAGGAACAGGGCGGCTGTAAATGCATATCTCGGGGATTGCAGGACAGACTGCAGGATCAGTGAAACGCTCGATATACCTGTGGGCAAACCTGCGATATATGAAATACTGAGAAATGATATCAAGATCACCGGAAGGGAGTACATGGCAGGAGACGACAAGATCGCCGTCCGGGGAAACCTTAATATATCCACTTTGTATATCGCAGATAATGAAAACCGCAGCATACAGTTTATGGAGCATGAAATACCGTTCACGCGGATGATCGACATGCCGGGGATCGATGAGACATGCAGCACCAGCCTTGATATCACGATCGGAGAAGCATCCTTCGAGGCTGAAGAGGACGGAGACGGCGAACTGAGGCGCCTGAACTGCGACGTGATGCTGGATATATATGCGCAGTGCTACGGGAGGAAAGAGATAGAACTAGTTGAAGACGCATACAGTCCGTATTCGAGAGTGAACATCGAAAAGGAAGAACTGCTGCTCGATGAACTGGTATCCGAGAATGTCACCCAGCTGACACTCAGGGAAAACATCGAGGCCGATGAAAACGCCCCGGACATTTCAGAACTTTTCAATGTACTTGGCAAACTTTCACTGTCGTCCGGGCAAATAACCGACGACCGCGTCATCGTAGAGGGCGTCGCTGTCTGCAATGTACTGTACCTTGCCTCCAGCGAGGGGCAGCCTGTTTACTGCACGGAACGCGAAATACCCTTCAGGCAGTCGATCGAGGTAAAAGGCGCAAGAGAGGGCATGAACCTTGACGTGGAAATGGAAATAGAGCATTACAGCTACAGTATAGTCAATTCCAGGGAGGTGGAGGTACGCCTCGTAATAGGTCTTAAGACAAAAGTCGGCAAACAGCTTTCCGTGCCTGTGATAGTAAACGCACAGGAGCAGCCCCTCGATGAAAAGCGGGCTGAGGCGCGGCCCAGCATAATCATTTATTTCACACAGCCCGGGGACACCCTGTGGAAGATAGCAAAGAGGTATTATACGACGGTCGACGAGATACTGAAGAACAATGACCTGTACGAAACCGAACAGATCGCGCCCGGAAGCCGGATAATCATCACAAAAAAGCTGTGAACCGAAACAACATAATAACCGGCGTACCTGGCACGGCAGACTGCCAACTGACGTACCAGGCGCCGGTAAACGACTGACTGAAGTGCCAGGCACCCTGTTGTCTGGCACTTTTTATTGTATTGGCTATGTTTTTTGTATATAATATACATTAAATTGTATATGCCGAGGTAATGATGTCTTACATTGAAATACCTGCTTATGCGAAAATCAACCTTTCTCTCGATGTGATCCGCAGAAGGGAAGATGGTTATCACGAACTCAAAATGGTAATGCAGACGGTTTCTCTCCATGATACCGTATGCCTTGAAACCACAGGAGACGCAGGTATACACCTTGAATGCAGCGGCGGCGCTGTGCCCTGTGACAGCACGAACACGGCATGGAGAGCCGCGGAACTTATGTTTGAGCGATACGGCATGGCAGGCGGGCTGAGGATATGGATCACCAAAAGGATACCGGCGGCGGCCGGCCTGGCCGGGGGCAGCGCAGATGCGGCAGCAGTTTTGAGAGGCATCAATGAACTGTATGGTCTGGACCTGGACGCAGGCGAACTGAAACGGCTTGGGCTGCAGATCGGGGCGGATGTGCCGTATTGTATCGAGGGCGGGACCAGGCTCGCGGAAGGCATCGGCGAGATACTCACCCCGCTGCCGGATTTCAGCGGGATCGATGTGGTGGTCGTAAAGCCCGGCATATCGGTATCAACACCCTGGGTATACAGCCAGCTCGACCTTTCGAAGGTGACGGACAATGACAGGCCTGATACAGGAAAGTTGATCGGAGCGCTTGCAAGCAGGGACATCAAAGCGGCATCACTGTATATGAAGAATGTCCTGGAACTTGTTACGGTCCGCAGGTATGAGATCGTGAGATACGCAAAAAGCCGTATGGCGGAGACAGGCGCGGAAGCGTGCCTGATGAGCGGAAGCGGACCGTCCGTTTTCGGATTGTTCGCTGACCAGGTGAAAGCGCAGAAGGCATATGCAATGCTTTCAGAATACCATGAATGGGAATGCTTTATCGCAAAGACTGTCTGAGAACGGTTGAAAAAACGCAGAATGCGGGTAAAGGAGATGTGCAGCTATGGCAGGAAAGCTGTCGAAGGTCAATCTGAACGACTACAAGCCCTTAAGGGATGTGATTTTTGATACTCTGAGAGAAGCTATCATCGTAGGAGAGCTTAAACCCGGACAGAGGCTCATGGAAGTGCAGCTTGCGGAAAAGATGGGTGTCAGCAGGACGCCGGTAAGGGAAGCTATAAGGAAACTTGAACTCGAAGGACTGGTGGAGATGCTCCCGAGGAAAGGTGCTCATGTGGCGGAGCTTTCAGTCAAGGATATAATGGATGTGCTGGAGGTCCGTGCGACACTTGACGGTCTTGCGACTTCCCTGTCGGCAACCCGGATCAGCGAAGACGAAAAAAAGGAACTCAGGCACATTCTCGACCAGTTCATCAACTGCGTTGAAAAGGAAAACCTGCAGGGGTCGATCAAAAAAGACGTGGAATTCCACGATGTCATCTACAAATCATCGAGGAACGACAAGCTGATCCAGATCTCCAACAACCTGAGGGAACAGGTCCAGAGGTTCAGGGTCGTATATATCAAGGATTACAGCAGTTCACGGGAACTGATAAGGGAACATACTGAAATCTACGAAGCCATATCGGCCGGAAATCCGGAAGCGGCCATGAGGGCGGCGCAGCGCCATATAAAGAACCAGGAGGAATCGATCATAAGGTCGCTGAAGAAAAAACACAGCGAAGCGGAAAAATAAAGCGAGGCAGTGGAGGTGGTCACTCCACTACCTCGTAGCCGAGTTCCGCGATCTTTCTCCTTATATCCTGCGGTTTTTGCAGACCGGGATCATATGAGACCTTTACCGATTGTGTCTTAAGGTCGATATCCACGCCGCTGACGCCCTCGAGACGGCCAAGTTCGCTGCGTATGCGGCCGGAACAGATACTGCATGTTATCGAAGGGACCGTGAATACAACTTCCATATGAATCCTCCCTGTAGTATTGCTTCGAACAGTATTGTTTGCAATTTGAGCTTTAAAAATAAATCAATATCAAACATTTAATAATATTTATCGTATTATTGATTGCATCGTGAAATCGCGGCCAGGCAGTTCAGGCGGCAGAAACGCTCTGTGCGCAGGACATGCCCGGCTTTGGTAAAGGAACGGAGGGGTTGCGGTGCCGTCTGGCGAATCCTGGTATGACAGCTTTTTAAGTAAATACAGGGCAGGTATATCCCATGAATTCCTGTTCTATTTCAACGTCCGTGATCTCGTGGACAACTACAGGTACATGGACAGGTACATCTACGAGGAATTCATCAAAAAGAGGAACTTCGGGATAGTCGCGTTCTATGACATCTCAAGGGGGCTGACTTTCCTTGACGCAGGGATGGAGAAGGAGTTCAACATAATAACGTCCAATGAAGCATCCAATCTGATGAATGCCATGCCTTCAAAGATTTTCCCGTTCATAGACCGGGCGCTGAAAAATACGAAAATGGCACTTTTCATAGACCATATCGAGAAAATAATACCTGCCGGCGATATAGCGAGCATGACGCTTGAGGAGAGGATAGCGCTGATATGGATATGCGAATGGTCCGTCAGCCCCAAGATATCATCGGTAGGAAGCTGTATCATGATGCTGGCCGACAACCTGGCCGATGTCAGCAGGGAACTGCTGAAATCGGCCTACAGGATTGAGCCCATATTCGTAGGTTTGCCTGATGAAGACCAGCGGAAGGAATATATCGAGTATTTGCTAAGGGATGGCTCCGTGAAGACCGAGATAACTGCCGACGAATTTGCAAAACTCTCGTCAGGGCTCAGCAAAAAATCGATAAAGGACATCAAGCTGAAATCGGAAGCGGAAGATATACCCATCAGTTTCGAATTTATCAAGGAAAAGAAGCACTCAGTACTGCAGAAGGAATACGGGGACGTGCTGGAGTTCATTTATCCCGAGATTGGCTTCGAGGACATAGGCGGGATGGAAAAGGCAAAGGAATACCTGCTCAAAAATGTGGTTTACCCGATACGGAAGGGAGACCTGAGGCGTGTGCCGATGGGTATATTGCTATGCGGGCCTTCCGGGACAGGCAAGTCGCTGCTCGTCTATGCGCTTGCCAAAGCCAGCGGCTTTAACTGCGTGAAGATAGATATGTCCAGGATACTTGGCCAGTATGTCGGAGAAAGCGAGAAGAATTTCAAGAAATGCCTCCTCGGCGCCCAATCGCAGCATCCGGTCATCGTATTCGTGGACGAGATCGACACGGCTTTCAGGAGGGGAGACAGCGGAGACAGCGGCGTCAGCAGGAACATATTCAGCGAATTCCTGCAGTTTACAGGCAATACGAGCAACAGGGGCAAGGTTATCTTCATCGCAGCCACAAACAGGCCTGATCTTATGGATCCGGCACTGAAGAGGGCAGGAAGGTTCGACAAGAAGATACCGATCCTGCTGCCGGACGTCAGGGAAAGGGCGGAAATATTCAGGATAATTATAAATAAATATAAGTTCGAGACAGATGTGAAGGACTTTACTGTATTTGCGGAGCAAACGGAAAACTATACGGGAGCGGAGATCGAAACCGTTGTAAGGAAAGCGTATGAACTGGCCAATGAGGACGAGACGGAAGGCGCCGTCCTCACCGCCGATATTATTTCCGAGGCAATAAAAAGGTGCCGTCCGAGTACTCAGCAGGTACAGTTCATGACCATGCTGGCCATAGAAGAGTGTGACGATAAGGATCTGCTTCCTGACAAATACAAGAGCCTGCTGGACGAAAGGAACATGGATGACAGATAATTTCCATATATGGCTGTTTTACTTTACATTGGGCATTATTTGTTATAAATTAAGAATATGATAGCTTAGAACTGCTAAATATTTAACGGGGAGGCAAATATTATGGGTTTTTTCAAAAGACTAGGTGCTTTGATAAGAGGATTTTTCAGCAGATTGCTAGGCGGCGTCGAAGAGAGCAATCCTGAGCTTTTGTTTGAAGACATAAAGAACCAGATCGAAAAGGCAAGAAAGGAAGCCGAGCAGCAAATCATCGAAATCCAGACAAACGCTGAGCTGATAAAGATCGAAATGAAAAACGCGGAGAAGAATCTCGAAGCGGTCAGGGCAAGGATCGAAACTGCTCAGAAACAGGGAGACAAAGAGCTTCTCATAGAGCTGCTCATGCATGAAGAGGAGTACCAGAACACATATGAAATGCACAAAGCGACCTACGATTCGGCAATGGCAGAGGTAGCAAGGATAAAAGAGGACTACAAGATATTCGAGTCCGAAATGAATGCCAAGCTGAACGAACTCAAGACATTGAAGTCACAGGCGAAGATGGCCCAGCTCAGGGAGAATATCAATGCCGTCAATGCCCAGTATACTTCCAGGAGCAACAGGGTCAGCAACGTCAACGAGAGCATGGAACGGGCAAGGGAAATGGTGAACAGGAAGACTGCCCGCGCCAATGCCATGGAATCGCTTAGTGAAAACAACCTGGATCTGAAGCTGAAGAGACTCGACATGAATTCGGCAAGGGAAAGGGCAAAGGCCCGTGCAGAGGCCATGCTTTCAAGCGAGCAGGGCTTCGAAGTCAAGGAAAAGGCAGAGAACAAGGCGACCCAGTAACCGCAGACATTTTTACATAAAACCGGTGCAGGGAACATGTATATGATATTCGTGTAATACAAGCAGGAATGGTGGTTGGACCTATGAGGGCCAGGATGGTTCTGAGCGCATTGCTCAAATTGAGGAACATAGGAATATTGATCGTTGCGTGGATACTGTTGGCAATGCTGAGCAGCATGCTGCCGCTTCCTGCGCTGTTCGGCTCCGCGCCCGAATTGCTGACATTTGCTGGAGGTCTGGCTGTTTATATCGTTTTTGTGATACAGTCCCTTTTAAGCAAGGACTTCCAGAATGAATTCAACCAGAAAGAGAAGTTCAGGAAGATCCGCGAACTGAACCGACTGGCCAACAGGCTTTCCGCAGAGGCAAAAAGGAACACGAACAATACCTATCTCCTCAAGCTGAAAAAAGTGATGGAAGACAAAAACGACATATTTGCCTCTTATTCGTCAGGAGAACCCGGTTATCTGAAGGAGAAGATCGTTGAACAGACATTGAACCTTGTCATTGCCTACCTGAAGCTGCTGAACAACTTCTGCATAAGGAGCCGTGAACTGAGCAGCGTCGATGTCGGCGCCATATCCGCGAGGATAAATGCAAACAACAGGAAACTCAGCTTTGCCAAGGACACGCGGATGGCTGAAGATATCAGGAAGATCATTGAGATGGATACAAGGCTGATCGAAAGGCTGAAGGAAGAGAAGAAGGACCTGGAAAGGATAAGCGCACGGCTGGATTATATGGAAAGCACGGTAAACATGTTCAAACACCAGATAATGTCCAGCATAGAAAACGAGGAGATGCTCGAGCAGCTTGAAACTGCCGTGAACGAGGCGGAAGCGCTGGATGCAGTGCTGTATGAGAGACGCAGGAGCAGGCTTCAGTTATAATACGAAGCAACGGAGCAATGCAGGCAAAGAAACATATGCACTATTCCCGGGCATAAACGAAACAACGGGGCATATGCGCAAGAGGAACGAATACGCAATATGAAAGTACAGACACAGGGGACGGGAAAACAGATATGTAAATTCCCGGCCTCTGTTTTGCTTTTCTTATTGAAAGAACTATGATATGTTGTCAATAGGTACGGAATGACGAATGATTTTTGACTATGCCGTGCAAAACCGGACGGTATTAGTCGGGCAGTTATCCGTAAAAGCAGTTCCGTAGCAGGCCGCTGAACTATGTGCAGCAGTCTGTAAAAATGAAATCTGCGAAAACCGATTAAAGGAGCTATGGATCGACATGGCAATTCGTTGTGGAGTCGATATCATTGAGATCGACAGGATCAGGAAGTCCCTTGAGGAACTGGAAAGTTTCCGGAGCAGGGTTTTCACGGATCATGAGATCTGCTACTGCGAGGGCAGGAACAAGGCCAAATATGAAAGTTATGCCGCAAGGTTCGCGGCAAAGGAAGCCGTGCTCAAGGCATTGGGCACCGGGCTGTCGGACGGCCTGGTATTGAAAGATATCGAGATCAGGAACGATGAAAGAGGAAAACCTGAAGTGGTCCTGATGCGGAGAGCGCTTGAGGTCTACAGGCGCCTGGGGGCGGGATCCATCGATATAAGCCTGTCGCACTGCGGCGGGTATGCCGTAGCTTTTGCCGTGATCGAGACATAAATGACCGGCGAAAGTATGGAACTGCAAATTGAGGCATACGAACAGGCATGAGGACACAAAGGACGAGTGCGGCTGCATGGTAGATGAGACGAAAGTAATGAAGAGCGGGAGCGTATACAGGACGATCACAGGGAAAAAGGGACGAGTATGCAAAAGCAAGTATATGCAGGTATATGAGAGTAAAGGGTGAACCAGGATGAGGGTAAGATTTCTGCAGTTCGGAGACCTGCATTTGGACGCGCCTTTTACATCGCTTTCGGATATGGAAGGCAGGCCGTCCCAAAGGAGGCTTGACCTGAAAAAAGCGCTGGCGCGGCTGATGGATCTGGCTATCGTAGAAAAAGTCGATCTGGTGCTTGTCTGCGGGGACCTTTATGAGCATGGTTATGCCGGGAAAAGTACGATCCATTATATCTGCGGACAGTTCGCCAGGCTGGCGGGCACGCCTGTGCTGATCATACCCGGGAACCATGATCCGAAACTGCCCGGATCATACTATTCAGAACACCGGTGGCCTTCCAATGTCCATATTCTGGAGAGCGGCGATATTTTCGAGCTTCCCGGGGCAAATACCAGGGTTTATGGCGGCCTGGACAGCGGACCCGCCGACCCGTCTTTTATAAACATCCTAATGTACCATGGCACGTTGGATATGCCGTTCGACTCGGGCGCATTCCAGCCGTTATCCGGTGCATATGTCGAAAAAATGGGTTTTGATTACTGTGCGTTGGGCCATTTCCATACAAGGATAACGGGAGGCGGAGCGCGGGGGATCTTTTATAACGCGGGAAGTCCTGAACCTTTGGGTTTCGACGAACCTGGCGACCATGGGGCGTTCATCGCTGCAATTGAAAAAGAGCCGGGTAAAAAGGGATCGATCCGAACAGAATTCGTCTCCGTCTGCGCCAGGCGTTATCTGGACCTGACGGTGGACGTCGGTGACTGCCTGAACAGTGAACAGGCTGCAGACGCGGTCGCTGCCCAAATGGTTTCGGCAGGCGGAACTGCCGACCTTTTCAGGGTAACGCTTACCGGCTATCTGCCGGCCGGTGTGCAGATCGATGTTGAAGAAATAGCCGACAGACTGAGAGATTCGGCATTTTATCTGAAGATCACAGACAATACGCAGCCTGATTATGACCTGAAAGCGATTTCACGCGAAAAAGGACTCAGGGGCCTTTTCACACGGAAGATGCTGGAGCGGGCGTCGCAGGCCGGCGACGACGAGGCCGCGGCGCTTGTGATGAAGGCGCTTTATTACGGGCTTGAGGCTATAGATGAGGGAAAGGTATGTATATAGGCGGTATAGAGATCAAGGGGTTCGGAAAACTGAAAAACCGTTCGTTTTCGTTCGGCAGGGGAATGAATGTGATATATGGCACGAATGAAGCAGGAAAATCGACCATACAGTCGTTCATCACGGCAATGTTCTATGGCCTGAAGGGCGGGAGGAGCTCCGGGACAGGCATCCCTTCTCCGCTAAAGAGGTTCATGCCATGGGACGGTCTGCCGTATGGCGGCGCGATCACATATACTATTGATAACGGCGATTCCTTCAGGATAGAACGCGATTTTTTCCGGAACACCATCGCAGTGTATGACTCCAGTTACAATGATATCACCTCTTCTTTCAACTTCGGCAGGGACAGGCTGCCGATGGTCGGAGAAGCGCATCTTGGGATGGACGAATCGACATTTGAAAGTACTGTCCTCATAAGGCAAATGGAGGTCAGGCTCGACAACGGCAGTTCATCGGTGCTGGCAGCCAGGCTTGTGAATATGGACAGTCCGGATATCGACGGACTGGTCTTTCAAAGGGCGGAAGCCGTGCTTACCAATGCCGTCAAAAACAAAGTGGGAACAGAAAGATCCAGGACCCAGCCGCTGGACAAACTGCAGTCAGAGCTGAAGAGACTTGAGACCGAGTACAAAGCGCTTGCGGAAAGGCAGAGAGAGAAAGAGAAACTGCTGCAGGAACTATCGGAAATAAAAGCCGGACTACGGCGGCTTGAAGCGCAGGAGCATCGTCTTGTAAAGATAGGAGAGCTAATCGGGACAAGGAAGAGGATAGATGACGGCATGAAAAAGGAAGCCCGTCTCAGCGAAACGGTGAAGCAAATAAGCGAGATCGAATCAACTATCGGGAAACTGCATTCTCCTGATGATAGCGGCGGGAAAACGACGCAGAAGCACGATGAAACAGGTGCCGTGCAGCCGGGCAGATACCGGCCGGGAATGACGTCGAAGGCCATGATTGCCTTCAGGATCGTACTGCTTCTATTATGTGCCGCTGTATTGCTGGCATCCGCAGTGCTCATGTTTGCCCCTGCCGGAAGCGAGTTTGCCGCGGTTCCCATACCGCCGTATGTTTATGCCGCAGCGATGCCTATATGCGTATTGATCGGCGCGATGCTGATAAAGGGCATACTGGATGAGCGAAAGAACATTGGTGAAAAAGCAGGACCGACCGCGGATGGCATGTCAGCCGGAGGCGTTGCGGAAGAGGGTGCCGATGTGACAGCCGGAGAGATCGGCGAAAAGCTGGCTGCTCTCGAAACGGCAAAGCGCAATCTGCTTTCGGGAGCATCCATGATGTACGGAATAAAAGCCGGGAACGTTTCGGACGTCAGGTCAGCCCTGGATGATGTGCGGGCAGACCTTGAAAGGCTGAGCCGGCAGCTTCAGAACGGGCTTGAAGAGGCAGCCGCCATGGATGTCCCTTTGCCCGGGATATTTTCACAGCGTGAACTTGATGAACTGATATATGATTCAGATATAAACTGGCTGGAGGAAGGATGGAAAACCGAATCGGAAAGCCTGCGCCGGAAAATCCTCGATGCTGCGCTGAGGGAGAAATACTGCGAAGGACAGCTTGATGAAGATAAGGGAGAAACCGACAGGATGCAGCAGGTGGAAGAGGAGATCGCTGCAGTGAGGGAAAAGATCGGCGAGCTCGAAAATACGGGAAAGGCACTGAGATTGGCCCTGGAAGTGCTTACCGAAGCCGCGGAGGAGATCC
>DAOSCC010000002.1:0-33432 GCA_035361135.1 Clostridiales bacterium
GGTCGAACAGTGGCTTCGGTCACTGATTTAATACAATATTAATTGTACAAGGGTGGTCTGATTATGAAAAGAAAAGCTGCACTGCTACTATCACTGGTCTTACTGCTGACGATGGTATTTCCTCTTAAAGCCTTTGCCGCGGAAATGGACAAAGGGCTTGAAAATGCCATCAGGACAGCAAAAGCAAAGTTCGCCATACCGGATGACTACAAGTTTTCATCGAGCATATACACCTCACAGTCGAAAACAGTATATGAACTTAGCTGGCGCAGCCAGGATACCGTCGACTCGACAAACATAAACGTATCCGTGGACGATGAGGGCAATATCCTATACTATTACAAGTATTCGCAGAGCGACTACAAGCAAGGCAAGAGGCTGCCTGAACTGAGCAGGGAGGATGCCAGGGAAAAGGCGGGCCAGTACATAGAGCATATCGCCCCGGGCCTGCTCAGCGAGCTGAAGTACCAGGAAAAGTATTCTGATACTGTAATGGATATAAATTACTACCTGAGTTATTACAGGGTCGTGAACGGGGTCCCGTATTACAATGACACTGTAAACGTAAGCATTAACAGGGATACGGGCGAACTGAAGAGCTATTCGCGGAACTGGACCGAGGACGTGGAGTTCCCTTCGCGCGAAGGCGTGATATCGCCTGAAGAGGCACAGAAGGCCTACAGAGAGAACATGGGACTCAGGCTGATCTATAGCTGCACCTCAGAGGACGATACGCTCAGGGCGATCCCGCTGTATACCACCGTTTATGATAACTATGCTTTCGTAATCGATGCCTATACAGGCAAAAAACAGCGCCTCGTATACGATTCGTATGCGGGACCGCAATATCTTGCTGCAGATACGAGCGCACAAAAAACAGCGATACGGATGGCGGCCGAAGAAAGCGTCAGGCTGACTCCTGAAGAAGTGGAGGCCATAGAGGAAGCGTCCGGACTAATCAGCCTGGATGAAGCTGAAAAACTGGCCCGCAGCACGGAATTCCTCGGCATTACTGACGCCCATAAATTGGACGGTTACTATCTGAACTCCGGCTGGCCTGACAACAAAAAGTATGTTTGGTCATTGCAGTTCAGAAAGACTGCGGAGGATGGCAGTACGACCGACTATATCAGCGTTGCCATAAACGCGAAATCGAAGGAAATAACGAGCTTCTATTCCTACAGCGATACCAAGGTCGACGGGAAGCAGCCCATAAAGGATATTGCCGGAGCCAGGGCAGAAGCGGATGCTTTCCTTAAGAAATATTATCCCGGGTATTTTGAACAACTGGAGTATAACAAAATAAACGAGGAATATCTCAATGACATAAATAGGAAGGAGAGCAACTACACTATCTCGTATACGCGTATTGTGGACGGTGTCCCTTTCCCGGACAACGGCGTTGCCATCAGCTATGACAATCTGAACGGGAAGATAAGCAGCTTTGATCTTACCTGGTACGACATGGAATTCCCGTCGGTCAAAAACGTGATTGGCCTGGACGATGCATACAACATCCTGTTTGATAAAATAGGCATTGGACTTGAATACAGGTACCGTTCGAACGTTATGATGCCGTATGCCGCCGAAGGAAAGCAGGAAAACGCCAGGGCGGCCCTGGTATATGCACTTTCGCCTGGTAAGCCGCTGTATATAGATGCGGAAAACGGCAGGATAGTGTACGGGGACGGGAGCAAATATGAAGAGCCGAAGAAGGTCAGCTATACTGACATCAAAGGCCATTTTGCAGAGAAGCAGATAAACGTGCTTGCAGATTTCGGGATCTACCTCGACGGTACTGAGTTCAGGCCTAATGATGTGATCGTGCAGAAGGATTTCCTGATGCTGCTGGCAAAGACATTAAGCTACTATGGGCCGGTCATAACGGAAAAGAGCACACAGAAAGAGATCGATGAGCTTTATGCTTATCTCATGAGGGAAGACATAATCAGGGAAACGGAAAAAGCGCCGAACAGCGCTGTGACCAGGGAAGAAGCAGTCAAATATATAATAAGGGCTCTGAAATATGACAAAGTAGCCGATATCAAGGGCATATTCAGCGTAAGCTTCAAGGACAGCGGCAGCATCAGCGAGGACCTGTACGGTTACGTGGCGATAGCCTCAGGCCTTGGGATCGTAAAAGGCGACGGCGTCAACTTCAGTCCGAAGAAAAACACCACCAGGGCGGAAGCTGCAGTCATGATCTATAATTATCTCCGCCTGTAAGACGCACGCACTGCCTGTAAAACACGCGGTAAATACCGGCAGGCCATGGGAACCTGAAACGGATGAAAAATAAGTATGAAAAGAGGGGGCGTTGGACCGGCTTACCGGACAGCGCCCCTTACTTCATCTCCTGCTGGAGACCACATAGTGGCCCCTGGTCTTGATCCCGCCTATTCCTTTTAAGCCGGACTGCGTAAGCTTTGCGATCTTTTCGGGAGTGACGAAGACGCGCGAATCTGTCAGCGCCACCCTGTCACCGACTTTTGCAGGATCCAGCGCATGTATCAGTATCCTGCCCGGTGAACTGGCGAAATTCGCACCGGCTTCCATGATACCTTCAAAGTAGGACTGGCATGCTCCTGCGAAAATGCACAGTTTGTCAAGGCTGGGTTCATATTTTCTTGCTTCCTGTACTGACCGGATGAAGTAGCGCGAACTTCTGTACCCATCCGGGGAGTTTACACTGAAAGTACCTTTTTTGAGACCGTCATGTCCTGTAACGATCAGCACATCGGCTCCTGTACTTTTAAGCAGTGTCCTTATGCTGCCGGGCTGTTCGCTTTCCGGGAGCACATGGCCATAAGCCTTTATTCTTGCATCCCGGTAGTAATTCATACACATCTCGAGGAAATCCGGACTCGAATCGATATGGAGGATCGTGCCGGGCCTTCCTTTCGGGCGGAAGGATGTTTTCGTATTGCTGTTAGCGCCGCGGGTGTTGAAAATGTGGTGGATACCGTCCTGCGAAAGCCTGCTTTGGAGCTCTTTCTGCACTTCGACCTGGTCCCTGCGCATCAGGTCATACTCGTCGGAATCAGCCATGATCCTGTAGACCAGGCCTCTCAGCACATATACTTTTCTGCCGTTTCTGCCTATCGCTATATCTGAAATCCTGAAGTCTATATCGCCGCCGTATGATTTTCTTGTAACGTAATCTCCGATCCTGAACGTATCCATATGACCACCCTTCAATTTACATAAGTCAATACTACATAATATGAAGGGAGGGATACGTTGGTAACTTCTGCGGCCAAAATAATATACCCGGGCATTAAAACCGGTTCGTGCATAAAAACGGGAGGTTCTTTGAACCTCCCGTCAAGCTGCCTTTATACTATTACTGACGGACAGCCGCCATTATTTTTTCCGCCACCTGTTCCGGGGTGAGCGAAGTCGTATCTATGATCAGGTCGTAGTTGTCCGGGTTGGAACAGTCAACGCCGTATTTCGTGATATATCTCTGGTTTTCGCTTTTTTTCCTTGCCATGAGGCATTCCCTGGCGTCCTCGATGCATGCGTATGTCTCGACCCTGCCCCTCTGGTCGTTCATGATCCTTCGCGCGGCTTCGTCAAGATCGACTGTAAGGTATACTTTGAATGAATCCGGCACGAAGTGCCATGCCATTCTTGAGTCCAGCACCATGTCCTTGTCGAGCCTGCCGATTTTCGTCAGTTCGGTGTCGATCTCTTCATCTATTTCAGGATGTGTCTCCATGTACTTGTTGAAAGACAGCACATCCATGTTGTATTTTTGCGCGAGGGAGCGCTGGATCTGCCCGGTCGAATAGACGTCGAGGCCGTACTTTTCCTTAAGATACCGGCAGACTGTGGACTTGCCGCTTCCCAGGTCCCCTGATATCGCGATCTTTATTGCCTTGCCGTTTTCACCCATAACTGACATCTTCCTTTACAGCAAATTCTGATATAGCATATTATGAAAATGCTCATAACACAGCGTTGTTTTATAACGCATCATTCATTCATAGAAAGTTTTTCTGCCTCTGTGCGTTTCAATGAGGCGTAACATTTATTTTTGCCTCGTTATGCGCAACACAGCACATCGAATGCTATCCGTTAAAAGAGATTATACCAGCAAAACTTCTTTTTTTCTACAAGACGGCCGAAATTTTGATATTTCACCGTATGATGCTTCACTGCAATAAACCGGCTGCTGAAATGCCGACTACTAAAACACATAACATGCCGGCCTCTGCAAAACAACCTGGACTGACGGCATCGAAAAGCTGCCGGTTTGCTTTCTATCTTATCAGCTTGAACGCCCTGTAGAATACCGGCTGGAGCGGCACTTCAAAAATGCTTTCGCCATCTTTTTCCTGTATCGGCTCTGCCTCAAAGCCGTTGCGTATATCCCTGAGCTTCCTGACGCCGGCTGCGTGCAGCCTGACCCGGGTATTTTTGTACATGAACGATTCGATAATGAGAGTATCATTGTCATACAGGAACAACCCGCATTTCCCGTCGCCTTCCATATAGATGCCGAGGCTGCTCATGAGGTACTGTCGGATGACAGTTATGACCTCCCTGGGATACTTATAGATGTCCGCATAGTCGTCAGGGGTAGTGAGAACATAGATTGTCCCGTTGGCGTACCTGCTCCTCAGCAGCACAGGGAAGTTGTTGTCGTTTTTGCATATCGCTATCAGGCAATCGGCCGAGTTGGTCATGTATTTTACGACGGGAAGCAGCACCTCATCCCTGCCATAACATTCGCCTTTGAATACAGAGCCAAAACCGCCTATTAAGTAATCTTTCGCATACACCCTTCCGCCGGTGACACGGGCGCATGTAAACGCCTCGATGCCTTTCCCCTGCATCGCTTCGAGGAATCCGGATGTGATACAGATATCGCCGCCCCTGAACAGGTGGTCCTTCATCCTGTCCAGGACATTTTCATCCTTTGCGCTGTTGGCAGTGAGCAGTATGAGTTTGTCGGTCTGCGGGAAGCCTGGCATTGGTTCGAATGCGATCCCTGCTGTGCCAAGATAGTCATACAAATGCTCCTCGCCGTGGGCGTGGTGAGGCTCGTACACGGGCAGTCCGACGGGTTCGCCCATCTCGCCGATGATCTGGTCGAGTTTTTCAAGTTCGAAACCAAGAGGCGGGATATAAATACTGTCGACTGTCCACGTGTAGCAGAACAGCATCAGTTCACGGCCTTTCGCAAACAGGGTCAGATGCGCCTGTTCCAGGTAATAGGCGAGATTGTGGATGCCCTGGTGCGGATCTATCCAGCCTCCGCCGTTCTTGCCGGGCCTGATGTTTTCCATCCACCTCATCAGGGAGTAACTGCCATAGCGGGGCAGATGCTGCGGCGAATGGTCCGTATCCCTTGTCTCGGTGCCGGTATATATCCCGTCGTACATCATCGGCTGCGTTTCCGTGTTGTAGCCTGTCTCCTGGTATGCTTCATACCAGTTGGGGTACTTAATAATAACATTGCAGTTCGGGTTGACTTTTTTCGCGGGCTTTATGACGAGGTTCTCGGAGACTTCCGTCATCAGGTCGAGCCTGAATTGCTCCCAACTCCTGTCGCCTTTTGCTTTTATGCAGGATTCGCAGGTGCAGTTTGAGAAGAAGAAATCATCAAGTATGAATTCATCAAAAATCGATGCGGTGAATTCCGAGATTTCCTTCATCTTCCTCCTCACGGCTTCGTCCGTGAAGCACATCGTTGACCAGGTAGTCATGGTCCCTTTTTCCGGCCTGGGCTGTAAAGCTGCGTTTTTTCCTGTTACTGTCCCGCCGCACCCGAATATTCCTGTTTCATCGATGAGAGGCTTGTTTTTGAAGCTTCTGAAAAGCGTCGTTGTGATGCCTCCCGCCACTTTTATGCCTTTATTCTCGAAAAACCGTTTTACGGTCCTGAGCAGTTCCTCCGGGGTATCCATGTCATCCCTGTGGGTTTCCAGGTAAACTTTTGAGATTTTCAGGTGTTTCTCCAGAAAGCTGAACTCCTTCTCAAATTCTTCAATGCCCGTGATGCTTGCAAGGCACCTGGTTGTGAAATAGATCGCTACTCCGAAATTTCTGTAACCGACCATATGCATGACCTCCAAAATAACATAATCGATTGCCTGAACGGCTTTATTGCGCCGGTATTGATGCTTGCCGGCCAATAGCCCCGGACGGTGATCAGGTGTGATTTGGCCGCCGCTAATAAAAAATTAACAGTTGTCAATAATATTATAACCCAGCTTTCGCCTGTTGGATTGTCAGCAATTGCCCTGGTGTTCTCAAAAATTGCAGTAATTCGATAGGAATTGTTATTGCCGTTGGCTTTGTGGTAAGTATGACGTAAAAGTCTCTTTTTGAAAGGGTGAATGGATTGAGGTACCTTGATATTAAAATACCCGGATCCGTCGATACATGCAAGGATATGCTGCGGGTCTCGAAAATCGCTCTCGGTACGGACCATTTCGGGACAACTGTAAGTGAGGAGGATGCTTTCCGACTGATGGACATATTTCAAGACGCGGGAGGCAACTGCATTGATACAGCAAGGGTCTATGGATCCTGGATACCCGGCGGGGATGGAGCCAGCGAGAAGACTGTCGGGAAATGGATGAAATCGAGGAAGAACAGGAACAGCATCGTACTGTCTACAAAAGGCGGCCATCCGGACCTCGACAATATGAGCAAAGGGAGGCTTTCAAAAAAGGAACTTGAGAGCGATCTCGACGAGAGCCTTAAGGCCCTCGGAACCGATCATATCGATATATACTGGCTGCACAGGGACGATGTATCGCGCCCGGTTGAAGACATTATGGAAACGCTTAATGCTTTCATATCCAAAGGGAAAATACGTGCCATAGGCTGTTCAAACTGGAAGGCGGGAAGGATCGAAGAAGCGAACCGCGCCGCTGCCGTGGACGGGACCGATGCGTTCTGCGCCAGCCAGATCCAGTGGAGCCTTGCAGCGACAACGCCTGAACTCCTGGGAGATCCTACACTTGTCTGCATGGACGGTTTCGAATACGCATGGTACCTGGATAATGGTTTCCCTGTGTTTGCTTACTCGTCGCAGGCAAAGGGATTTTTCTCCAAGGCGGCCGTGATGGGTGCGGAGAGCCTGAGCGGCAAAGCATCGGCAAGATTCGCCCTGCCGGAGAATTTTGAAAGGCTGGATCGTGTGACTGAATATGCAAATCGGAGCGGACTGACGCCGACAGCCGTTGCCCTGGCGTATATCACCTGCAACAAGGTGCCTGCGGTCGCCATCGTGGGGTGCAAAAAGGAAGAGCACCTGCTCGATTCATTGTCGGCAGCGGATGTTGAAATCCCTGCTGCTGATGCCGACTGGCTATATAAAGGGTGAAAAACAGGGTTATTGGTGGAACGGGGAGGGCAAACCCCGGTCAGCCAGGATTCAGCCCTGTGAAATGATTTCATCGACAACAGCGGGGACTTCGTCAAGCTTCACGATTTTCTTCATTTTTTTATCCCTTGTCGAGATCTCCGCTTCGCCGTTTTCAACATTGCGTGCGCTTACGATAACCCTGACAGGCACGCCAAGCAGGTCTGCGTCGGCAAACATGATGCCTGCCGTAACGTTGCGGTCATCGAGCAGCACTTCATACCTGCGCCCAAGTTCTTCATACAATTTGTAACCGGCATTGCGTACGTCCTCATTGGAGCTGTTCAGCATGCATATGTGTATCTGCCAGGGAGCCACAGCCATCGGCCAGATTGGGCCATAATCGTCATGGCTGGCTTCTATGATGCTTGCGAGCAGCCTTCCGACACCTATGCCGTAACAGCCCATAATTGGATACTTTTGTTTCCCGTCGGAATCTGTAAAGGTCATGTTCATGCTTTCGGTATACCTGGTACCTAGCTGGAAGATATTGCCCACTTCGATGCCCCGTTTCAGCGTCAGTCTGCCGCCGCATTTCACACAGGCATCACCTTCCCTGGCTTTGGCAACATCGACGAACCTGGCGGGCCTGACATCCCTTGGTATGCTGATCCCCTTTATATGATGGTCCGGCTTGTTGGCTCCTCCGATAAGATATGTCTCGTTTTCAAGCGAAGCATCGTACAGAATATCGGCTTTTGCACTGTCAAGACCAATGGCGCCGATATAACCGAAACAGAGGTCTGCGTCTTCGTGATCCGTGAGCGGGAATACTTCCGCGCCTACTATGTTCCTCAGCTTGGCCTCGTTGACCTGCAGATCGCCGCGTATGAATACGACCAGCGGTTTTCTTCTGCCTTGCACTGCAAACACTGCAGCCTTCATCAGCCTTTCCGGAGTCGTGTCCAGGAATGCGGCCAGCGAATCGATATCTTCTATGCCGGGCGTATATACTCCCTCGAGAGGCTGTTCCTCCGCCGGCGTATGACTGATACGGGATACGGCCACTTCTGAATTGGCTTTGTAATCGCAATTTTCACAAACGACTATGGTATCTTCCCCTGCTTCAGTAAGGAGCATGAACTCGTGGGAGATCTTCCCTCCCATCATGCCGCTGTCCGAGCTTACCGCCACCACCTGGGGAAGGCCGACACGCCTGAAGATCCTGTGGTAAGCTTCCAGGACCACCTGGTAGTAGCGTTCCAGGTCTTCCTGCGAGGTGTGGAACGAGTACGCGTCTTTCATCGTGAACTCGCGTACCCTTATCAGGCCGCCCCTGGATCTCGGCTCGTCCCTGAATTTCGTCTGTATCTGGTATATCATGAAGGGATATTTCGTCCAGGATCTTGCCTCGGTCCTTGCAAGGTGGACCGCCGCCTCTTCATGGGTCATGCCCAGCAGCATGCCGTGGCCTGTCCTGTCCTTGAACCTGACAAGCTCGCTCCCGACGCAGTCATAGCGGCCTGACTCCTTCCAGAGTTCATAGGGGAGCACGACCGGGAACAGGACTTCCTGCCCGCCTATATTGTCCATTTCCTCGCGGATGATCGCTTCAATTTTAGCGGCTATCCTCTTCGCAGGCAAAAGCATCGAGTAGATGCCGTTGGACACCTGCCTTACATACCCGCCGCGCAGCAGGAAAATATGGCTCGCCAGCGTGGCATCAGCCGGTTTCTCCCTGAACCTTTCGCCGAGAAGTTTGCTTAACAGCATGCTTATCAGATCCTTCCCCCGTGATACTTAAATTTGTATAAGTTTAGCAAACAGCGGGCATTATTGTCAAGGAATGCAGGTTTCAGGTATGGTATGATTATGCGGGTCTGCCGAAAATGACTTTTACAAAAGCCGCCCGGATGTGATCAGCCCCTCGAAAAAAGCTGTCGCAGGAGCGAAAATGATTCCGGATTTTCTTGTGATTACCATAATTATCTTGATATAATATAATAGGGTGGTCATATGGCAGAACCTCAGAGAAGATTCGTGGAGAGGCGCAAAGGTCCGGATGCGGTAGTCAAAGCCGTATGGTGGACGGCCGGAATAAGCTGGCTGCTCTTCATAGCTGCGCTTATTTTTGTAGAGACAGCCCGGCCTGAGATCGAAACATTCTTTGATTGTCAGTTCGACATATCGATAAGGAACTATTGGGACGATAATGCCCTTCTTTACATGTTCGTCATCCTGGTGCTGAATTTTGCCGTCTGCACCATCGGTTTCATATTCAACCTGGCAAGGCACAAAAGGAAGACGGACCGTTTCAACAAGTCCATATTGATCCTTGGGGCCCTGTCATTGGCCGGCATATTATGGTACATTTTCCGTTGAGAGCCGTCTGCATTTGACGGTGGTTCCGCGTCGGAGCGTGTTTCTGGAAGAGCATATAATCAGAATATATTCATCCGGGAGTGTACGATAGAGATACATATATGAGTGTACGCTCTATTTGCATATCGGGTTTACAAATCGTGAAACTTATCGCCAACAAAATATGTCTAAAAGACAAAATATGTATGCATCGCAAAAATGCAAACGTGCAAAAGGAAATGCATATGCGTCTCAAGAATGTAAAAATACGATACCTTCTGATATTATTGCCGCTGGCGGTATGCCTTTGTGCCGGCCTGCTCATTTTTGCACGAAGCTATAATGGAGACCCGGCTGACGCGGGTTATTCCGCCGGGGATATTGCCGGCGCAAGTGACTCCGCCGGCAGCAGGGCCGTTCTTACCGATGATGACGACGGCCATAACAACGGCACAGATCCTTCTGCAGCTGAAACAGGCGTTATTGTGAACAGCACGGGCTTTTCTGCCAATGATGCGGCTTCTTATATGAGCGCCACAACAGCTTCGTCTAATGAAACGCATGAAGCAGGCAGTGCAGAAGATACTGTTTTTGGTACAGATTTATTTGCCAACGGCTCAGGCGGATCTGAGGCCGGTATCGATTCCTTCCAGCCAGTCAGTATAGGCGGCTTGTCTTATTTTATTCGCATAAACAGCAACCTGGCAGAAATATATGACCGACAGTACAAAAAATCGTATGAGTATAAAATCGGTTAGCTGCATTGTTCACATCATGTGACGGCACAGGAGGCGATGCCTCCGGCAAGACGGCTGGAGGGGATTTGACCGGCCAGGCAGGTGATGATGGCGCAATTGACAGCACGGAAGATGCCCCCAAAGTGATGCCGTCCCTTGAAACTGATTCGGATGAATTTAAGGAGAAATACGATACCTTAAAGGCACAGCAGACACCGGACGGCATCGGAGAAAGCGACTCACCGGCAGAGCTCCGGCCCCCGGACATGTCCGTTTTTGCGGCAGAGAGGGAAAGGAAGTACATAGATGTGGAGTGGAAGCCTGTCAGCTATGAGGCCAAGGTTGCCGGGTACAAAATAAAACCCGACCTGTCTAATGTGGTAAATGCCGGCCAGTTTGAAGGCTTTACGGATAAGCAACTGAAAATGCTGTCCAGGAACGGGTTCCTGGTTGTCCCGTCAAAGGACGAGCAGCTGTTTTACGTATATGAAACAAATGAATACAGGGAGATCCCAAGCTTTATCACGGTCGACTCCGTACTGCAGACATATCACGTGTTTTATGATTTTGCACTCAGGGTCCTGGAACAGGAATATTTGCTTAGTGACCTTGAGCAGCTTACTGACAGCATGCTGAGGAAAACGTTGATCCTTTATGATAAGCTGCAGGACCCGGAAGTAAAGGAAGCTGCGCTGAAAAACGCTGCCTATTTCGCGGCTGCGCAACTGGCACTCGAAAAGGAACTCCCTTCAGGTATGCCTGAGGAAGCTGTGAGCCTTGCGAAAGCGGAATACAAACTGATTTCTGATGCAGCGGGCTTTGAGGCGTCTCCCATTTTCGGGTTCATGATGGACTACAGCCAATATAAGCCGAGGGGGCACTACACCAGGAACCATGACTTTGAAAGGTATTTCAAGGCCTTGATGTGGTACGGCCAGGTCCCGTTCCCACTGCTCAAAGAATCTGACGGGAAAAAGGAACTCGCTGTCCCGGAGACACTGCAGGCTTTGCTCATAACATACAGCCTGTTTGCGGGCGGGAGCGGCACACCGGATGTCGACCTGTGGGAAAACATTTATGACCCGACGGTATTTTACGTGGGCACCGCAGACGACCTGACCATATACCATTATAAAGACCTGATAATAAAGGTCTATGGCACAAAACCGGACCCTGAGACTTTCAATGACGCAGATAAACTTGCAAAACTGCAGGAGGAGGCGAAAAAGCTGCCTCAGCCGTTGATACAGGCAAAATGGGTCAAGGAATTATCCGGCATTGACACTCCTGTCGGCGTACAGTTCAGGTTCATGGGACAGAGGTATATACCCGATTCGGAGATACTCCAGAACCTGTGCGAGCCTTTAGTGAGACCTGTGCCGAAGGGACTGGACGTCATGGCAGTCCTGGGGTCGGACCGGGCTTACGATCTGCTTACGGAAGTATATGATATTGACGGGCAATGGGAAAAATACCTGGAGAAATTCGGTGAAATGAAAGAGAAGTTTGATTTGCTGTCTGACGAAACCTGGCGATCCAACCTGTATTACGGGTGGCTGTGGACGCTCAAAACACTGACAGAGCCTTTTGGCGACGGGTATCCGTCGTTCATGACCAACCAGGCGTGGCAGGACAAATCGCTTAATACGGCGCTGGCAAGCTGGGCTGAACTCAGGCATGACACCGTACTTTACGGGAAACCGTCGGGGGCCGACGAAATGGGAGGGTGGCTTCCCGAGGAATCGCCCAAAGGCTATGTGGAACCGAACATAGGCGCCTATGAAAGGCTCCTGTGGCTCACCAGGTATGCAAGGGAAAACCTGGATGCAAGGAACATACTGCCAAATGACCTGAGATACAGGATGGAGGATTTCGAGGAACTGCTCCGATTCCTGATCGACTGCTCCGTCAAGGAACTCAGGAACGAAGAACTGACCGAGTTGGAATATGAAAAGATAATGTTCTACGGCGGCACGCTGGAGAGCCTTACGTGTTCATTTGCCGATGTCGGCAGATGGTTCGAGATCACGTCGGATACCGACAAAAACATGGCTGTCATAGCTGATGTCCACACCGCAGGAAACGTAGGTTACCTGGAAGAAGGAGTGGGATACGCGTCCCATATATTCGTAATCGTGCCCATAGGCGGGAAGCTATATCTGACAAGAGGGGCCGTTTTCAGCTATTACGAGTTCACGAGCAACAAAAGGATCTCGGATGAAGAATGGCAGGCGATGCTGAAGGAGGGCAGACAGCCTTCGCTGCCTGGCTGGACGGAATCGTTCACTGATATAAGCGGGCCTCTGCCTGAGCCTGATATAAAATATGTACCAGGTGAATGATACCGCGTTTGAAATCTGATGCTGTACTTTAAGTGGTATGATGCCATTTTCAGGACGGGTTCGATCTATACAGACGGGCCCGGTTTTTATAGCCTGCGGACCAGCTAATTGAACTGCGAATTATACATGTCCGCATATACCCCGTTGAGTGCCATAAGCTCGTCATGCGTGCCCTGTTCTGCGATCCTGCCGTCCTTTATGACCAATATGATGTCGGCGTTGCGGATCGTGGACAGGCGGTGGGCTATAACGAAGCAGGTCCTGCCCCGCATCAGTTCGCGCATCGCCTTCTGTATCTGCTGTTCCGTCCTGGTGTCCACATTTGATGTGGCCTCGTCCAGGATCAGCATTTTCGAATCCAGCAGCATTGCCCTTGCGATGGTGAGAAGCTGCTTCTGCCCCTGGGATATGTTTATGCCGTCGTCACTGAGCACGGTATCATAGCCTGCCGGCAACTGCATTATATAATTGTGTATCCTCGCGGCTTTTGCTGCCGCTATGACGTCGGCCTTCGACACACCTTTTTTCCCGTAGGCAATGTTTTCATAGATCGTGCCGCAGAACAGCCATGTGTCCTGCAGTACCATTGAATATGAGAGCCGCAGGCTTTCCCTCGTCACGTCCATGATGTTTTTCCCGTCAATGGAGATCGTCCCGCTGTCCGGGTCGTAAAACCTCATCAGAAGGTTTATGATCGTCGTTTTTCCGGCTCCAGTCTGGCCGACGATGGCTACGAGCTTTCCTTCCTCCGCCTTTATATTGAGGTCCCGGATGACCGGTTTCTCGGGCGTATAGCCGAAGGATACATTTTCCAGACGGACTTCTCCGCGCACGTTATCAAGGACCACGGCGTCCTCCCTGTCCTTTGGCTCCGGCTCTTCGTCGATCAGCCTGAAAACACGCTCAGCCGCCGCAAAGGATGACTGCAGCTCGCTGAGGATATTCGCCGTTTCGTTTATCGGCCCTGAAAATTTCCGCGAATACAATACGAAGGACGACAGGCTGCCCAGCGTCAGGCGGCCGAACAGGTACAGCAGCGCGCCGAACATACTGACCAGGGCCAGCGACAGGTTGTTTATAAGATTGACGGATGGGCCTGTCATACTCCCGTAGTATTCCGACCTGTAGTATGAATCCACTGCTTCCCGGTTCTTTTCATCGAACCTGCGGATGATCGTCTTTTCCTGGTTGTAGACCTTTATAGTTTTCTGACCTGTTATGATCTCTTCGACAAATCCGCTCAGTTCGCCCAGCTTGGCCGAGCGCAGCCGGAACAGCGGGCGCACTTTGCCGGTCATATATTTCGTGAGCAATATCGAGGTCGGGACCGTTATTGCAAACACCAGCACCAGGACAGGCGAAATATATATCATCATTATGAGCGAACCGATTACGGTGAAAAGGCTCGTGAAAATCTGGAGCAGATCATTGGAAAGTGAAGCGTTGACCGTATCTATGTCATAGGAGATACGGCTGATGATCTCTCCCGGCTGGTGGCTGTCGAAAAACCGTACCGGCAGGTCCAGCAGCTTGTTGAATACATCGCTCCTCATCTGGAAAATCACCTTCTGGGTGAGGCGGATCATGAGGACCGACAGTATATATGACAATATCGATGATAATATGTAAAATGCGGCCATCAGGGCGCAGTAATAAAATACTGTTTCAAAATCGACTGCGCCGGGCGTTGTACCGATCGCATCTATTGCGTTTCCCGAAAGCAGCGGGCCGACAAGAGCCAGCAGGTTGCTGGATATCGAAAGCACCAGCGCGAGCAGGCCGTACCATTTATAGCGGTACAGGTATTTCCAGAGCCTTGACAGGATCCTGAGCGTATCCCTCATGGTGAACTTCCGTTTTTCGCCCTGGGCCTGTACATTAAATGGATCTGAGCTTCCGCCTCTCTGGCGGAAGCCGAGACTGCCGGGCCTGCCGAAACTAACCGGGCCTTGCAATTGCTTCACCTCCCATCTGTAGTTCATAAATCTCCCTGTATACCTCACAGTTATCAAGAAGTTCTTCATGGGTGCCATATCCCAGCATTTTGCCGTCTTCAAGGACCAGTATGCGGCCTGCATGCATGATCGAACTTATGCGCTGGGCGATTATGATGGTGGTGGTATCGCCATAGTTTTCCGCCAGCGCTTTCCTCAGCAGTGAATCGGTTTTGTAGTCCAGTGCGCTTGATGAGTCGTCCAGTATCAGTATCTCAGGATCAGCGGCCAGCGCCCTGGCGATGAGCAGCCTTTGCTTCTGCCCGCCGCTGAGGTTGGAACTCTTCATCGCAAGCATATGATCGTACCTGAGAGGCAGCGTGTCTATGAACTCCCTGGCCTGTGCGCAGGCCGCAGCTTTTTCGGTCTGTTCGGGGCTGACGTCCCGCCCGAATGCAATATTCGAACCTATGGTGTCTGCAAAGAGGATGTCGTTCTGGAAGACGACGCCGAACTTTGTATGCAGTTCATCCGGCGGGATGCTGCGGATATCGTCTCCTGAAATGCGGATGACGCCTTCGTCAGGGTCGTACAGCCTCATAAGCAGGCGGATGATGGTGCTCTTGCCGCTCCCGGTGGCTCCGATGATCCCAAGTGTCTCGCCCTTGCGCAGCGCAAAGCTGATATCTTCGAGGGTGTTCTGCTTCTCGTTTTGGATGCCATTGTTCCGGCTGCCATCATTCAGGATGCTTTTAATTCCATTTGGTGTGCTGTTGTCAGCGGCACTCCTGCCTTTCTTGCCGCCGGAGATATTTCCTGCACTTAAGGCTACTCCTGCGTTGCTGTTCGTATTTTCTGTGTTACCTGTGATATTTCCTGTGCTGCCGGAGTTGCCTTCTGTACTGCCTGAGCCGTTTCCAGCATTGACGGAAGCTTTTTCTGCATTATCAGAGGCATCTCCGGTGCTATCAGCGTCGTCTTCCGGCGTTTTGGCCCTGTGGTACGAGAATGTCACATGCTCGAATGTTATATGATACCCGTTGTTCACATGGTCTGCAGGTTCAAGCTTAAGATCTTCAGGAGCCTCCAGCACTTCGCGGATCCTGTCGGCCGATGCGGCCCCTTTTGAATATATCTCAAACATCCTTGTTATTGAAAGCATAGCGTTTAGAATTATCGTGAAGTAAGTCAGGAATGCTATGATCTCGCCCGATTTTGTCAGGCCTGCGTTTATCCTGAAAGCGCCGACGACGATCACAAGGGTCAGCCCGAGGTTAAGCAGCAGGTTCATGGACGGGTTGGTCAGAGCCATCGTGACCCCGGCTTTCGTTTCGTTTTTCACGACTTCCTGGTTTACTTCGTGGAAACGCTTCTTTTCATATGCGGTTTTGGACAGCGCTTTTATGACGCGTATACCCGCAATGTTTTCACGTACGGTGCGGACCAGTTTGTCTATGGACCGCTGGGATTCGGAAAACAGCGGGATGCCTTTCTTTGATATAAGCCAGACCAGCAGGGTGATAAACGGCAGCATGATGATCAGGGTGAGCGATAACACGGGCTCAAGGGCAAGAGTGACTATTATACCGCCCAGCAGCAGGATCGGCGCACGGACGCCGAGGCGCTGCATCATGCCGATCATCCGCTGGATATGGTATGTGTCATTTGTCAGCCTCGACTGCAGGGACGGGATGGTATATTCGTCTACCTGCCTGCAGGACATGTACGATATTTTCACAAACAGGTCGTGCCGGATCGCTTCCGTGGCGTCACGGGCGACTTTTGAAGCCATCCTGTTTGCAATGACATTTGTGATGAATGCGAATGCCGCACAGAGGAACATGATGCCGCCCCATATGAAAATGAGCCTGACATCGCGAAGGGGTACGATGTCATCTATCGTATGGGAAAGGATCCAGGGTATCAGAAGATCCATTATCGTGCCGGTGAACTTGATAACGAGGCCAAGGAGCATTCTCGGGACATAAGGCCTCAGATACGAAAAGACCGTTTTCATAGGCCAGCTTCACTTCCCACGTTTCCAGCTTCACATATGGTGATTACAAAACTCTTTTCATAATAACGTTTTAGATGCAAATTTGTCAATGAAACTGCTCCGGCCGTTTGCGCCCGTTGTTACGGCCCTGCTGTTATTTCCGGGGCACGAGAGGCGATAAGTATACCTTAATGGTGAGATCGATGTACGGCAGGACAGGCAGCCGCAAAAACCCAAAGAAGATGACATCTCTGACAGATGGTCAATCCTGTCTTTTTTTGAGATAATATCAGGGAATAAAAAACAGAAAGGTGATCGAATGAGAGCGGTTATCCAAAGGGTAAAGAGAGCCGCCGTCGTGATCGACGGAAGCCCGGTATCGGAGATATCGAAAGGGCTGCTTATACTGGTCGCGGTCGGCAGCAACGATACGCAGTCAGATGCCGATTATCTGGCTGAAAAGACTGCCGAACTCAGGATATTCGAAGATGCTGACGGGAAGATGAACCTGTCCGTAAAGGATGTGAAGGGAGAACTGCTGGCGGTTTCGCAGTTCACGCTGTATGGTGACTGCAGAAGAGGCAGAAGGCCTTCTTTTACGGATTCTGCGCGTCCGGAGACGGCTCGTCCGCTGTATGAATATTTTGTTGAAAAATTAAAACAACTGGCAGGGACTGACGTGAAAACAGGGGTTTTTGCAGCGCACATGGAAGTGGAACTGGTCAATGACGGACCTGTTACGATATTGCTGGACAGCGGGAAACTATTCTAGGACATCAAAAACCACAACGGAGATATCCTTCTGCAGATCATTCAGCTTATGCAGAAGGGATCCGCCATAATAAAAACCATAAGGAGGAGAGTTGATATGGCAGGCATTATAGGTACCAATGTTGTAACACAGATAGGGTTCATAGTCAGGGACATCGAAAAATCCAAGAGGAAGTTCGCGGAGTTTTTGGGCGTCGAGCCGCCGCCGCATTTCGACGGGGGCAGGTTCGAAGTGACAGGCACCACCGTGGAAGGCAAACCTGCGCCGGATGCAAACTGCCTCCTGGCCTTTTTCGATGTGGGTCCCAACTTCCAGATAGAACTTATCCAGCCCAATGGCGCCAAAAGCACCTGGCAGGATTTCCTGGACCAGCACGGCGAGGGGATACACCATATAGCGTTCAACGTGAAGGATATGGACGGTAAGGTGAGAGCCTGCGAGGATTTTGGCATGAAGTGCCTGCAGAGAGGGAAGTATGGCGACGGAAGCGGCGAATATGCATATATGGATGCTTACAATGACCTGAAGTGCATCATCGAACTTCTTGAGAGCTATTGACGGCACAGAGGGGATGCATTGAGGGCACAAATGCTGCTCCATGGGACGACCCGGCCATCCTGGCCGAATGCCCGGGGAAGGTATTTGATCTGTACGGAGGATGCATGCCTGAAATAAAGCCGGGCGGTATGGAGGCGTCAGGCAGCCGACGGCAGTGCGTATATACGCGGTTGCCCGCACCGGGGTGTGACTGATAAAGCTGACTTGTTGAAATATAATGATTTTTTGGTGTATAATATATAACACGATGTGATCACATGTGCTAACGTGATTTGCTTTATATGGTTTTCAGCCGTGAAGGAAGTAATGGCCCGTGATTCTTCTTAAAGAGAGCCGGTGGCTGGTGCGAACCGGCAGAAGGCAGGATCTTTCCGCTTCCGGAGCTGCCGGTGATGAGCCGGGGGCCGGTACCCTTTAAAGTACCAGCGAGAGGTCGGTCCTGTGGACCGGCAATTTGGGTGGCAACGCGGATACCTTCCGTCCCATGGTTTTACATGGGGCAGGAAGGTTTTTTAATACCGGCGCCGGTGCACTGACGCGCCAATGTGCCGGTTTGCAATGCAGAAAGGGAACTGAGACGATTGATCGAAATAAGACAGGAGGTAAGCATATGATCGATATCAGGCTGATACGCACGGAACCTGAACGGGTAAAGGAAAACATGCGGAAAAAATTCCAGCATGAGAAGGTTGGACTGGTGGACGAGGTCCTGGAACTGGACAGGCAGTTCAGGGAAACAAAGTCGCGCTGCGACGAACTCAGGAGCCAGCGCAACTCCATCAGCAAGGGAATCGGCGCCCTTATGGCAAAAGGGCAGAAGGAGGAAGCGGAAAAGAACAAGGCGAGGGTCGTCGAGATCAACAACGAGCTTGAGGAGTTGGCAAGGCTGGAGGAAAAGCTTGAGAAGGACATCAGGGAAAGGATGCTGCTGATTCCCAACATAATCGACGATTCCGTGCCGATCGGCAGGGACGACAGCGAAAATGTAGAGATAGAGCGCTACGGAGAGCCAAAAGTGCCTGATTTTGAGATACCGTATCATGTTGATATCATGGAGAAGCTGCGCGGTATCGACCTGGACAGCGCGAGAAAAACCAGCGGCAACGGTTTTTATTACCTCTGCGGAGATATAGCGAGGCTGCATTCGGCAATACTGACCTATGCCCGCGACTTCATGATAGACAGGGGATTCACTTATTACATCCCTCCATTCATGATCCGCAGCGAAGTCGTCACCGGCGTCATGAGCTTTACTGAAATGGAGAACATGATGTACAAGATCGAGGGCGAAGACCTGTATCTGATCGGTACAAGTGAGCACTCCATGATCGGCAAATTCATTGATACGATCCTCGATGAGGACCAACTGCCGCAGGCGCTGACCAGCTATTCCCCCTGCTTCCGCAAAGAGGTGGGCGCCCACGGTATAGAGGAACGCGGCGTGTACCGCATCCACCAGTTCGAGAAGCAGGAAATGGTCGTTGTCTGCAAGCCGGAAGAGAGCATGGAATGGTTCGATAAACTTTACCATATCACGGTGGACTTCTTCCGGACGCTGGACATCCCGGTAAGGGTCATAGAGTGCTGCTCGGGAGACCTGGCCGACCTGAAGGTCAAGAGCGTGGATGTCGAGGCATGGTCGCCTCGCCAGCAGAAATACTTTGAAGTGGGAAGCTGCTCCAACCTCGGAGACGCGCAGGCCCGCCGCCTGGGCATCCGTGTGCGCAGCAGGGAAAAAGGCAACTACCATCCGCATACTCTGAACAATACTGTCGTTGCTCCGCCGCGCATGCTCATAGCATTCCTCGAGAACAACCTGAATGCGGACGGTACTATCCGTATCCCGGAACCGCTTCGTATATACATGGGCGGAAAAGAACTGATAAAGTAAAAACAGGGTAAGGCTTGACACTCAGGTAAGACAGGGGGGACGGTTAAAAGGTAAGGGGACACTCCTCAACAAGGGGTATTCCTTAGCGGCTGAGGAATGTCCCCATTCCTGGGGGAACTGTCCTCGTGTCTTGCGGTCTTGAGCGTCACCAGGCGTGACCGGAGAACCGTCCCGCCTGTCCGGCAGATAGCCGGCTGTCGTGCCTGGTACCCGGAAAACTGGAGGTCATTATGCCCGGGTCGATGATACACCTGCTTATGGCGCATAAAATCAATCCGGACAGCAGCACATTGTTTTACATTGGGAATCTTGCGCCGGATGCAGTAACTGCCTGGAAAGAAAAAGATATCACCCACTTCCGCAACCTGCCGGACAGAAGCAAGGCTCTGGCCGAACTGGCGGCACGCACACCTCCGGACGACGATTTTGCGGAGGGGATATTGCTGCACCTGTACACGGACTGGCGGTGGGACACTCTTGCAAGGGATGAGTTCATAAAGACTGCCGGTGACGGGTGGTTCCCGCAATATCGCCATGAACTGAGCCTTGCCAGTATTTTTGCATTTCACCGGACTGACTGGGCTGCGGATGTCATGGACAGGATCTATCAATGCGACAAATCGGAATATGGCGAAATACCCGGCGCTACTGCCGATGATCTGAGAGATTTCATCAGCCATGTTTACGAGTGGTATACGGAAACTGAAACAGAGGCGTCATCCGTATTCACACCGGAATTCGTCGAAAGATTTATCGATGAGATCGCGCCTGAATATCTCCGGTGGCGAAGTGAGCGCCCCTATATTTCAACAAACCTATGACACCGATGAGTTGATCGGTAAAAGGCAATGGGCGGTCAATTTCTTAAGAGGTATTACTCATGAGTGTCGTTTGCCTGGCCGATTAGTTTTTCCCTGCCTGCAATATTTTTTATTATCCTGCCTAATGCGTCGCCGCTCAGAAAAGGAGCCAAACTGGTAAAGATTCCCGTATCCAGCTTATCCTTCGGTATTTTTCCGATAGCCTTCAAAATCCCGTCTTCACCAAGAAATGGCGCCAGAGGTACTATTATATCCGGACTGATGTTTCCGTCAGCTATCTTGTCGATCAATCTGCTGAAAGATCTACCGCTGATGAAAGGGGCAAGGCTGATGAGCAGATTCTCATCAAGTTTGTCTGAGGCAGCTTTGTCTATAATATTGTTAAAATCTTTTTCATTCAGAAATGGGGCTATCGCTGGCAGAATCCCAGTATCGAAGGTTCCGTCAGCCGCTTTGTCAACCAGCTTACTGAGTGTTTTACCGCCCAGGAAGGGAGCAAGACCGGGCAGTACATGACAGTCTACTTTTCCTTCTGGTATCTGGTCGACCAGCCTGTCGAGATCATCCTGGCCAAGGAACGGCGCGATGCCGACGAGGTGCTGTGCATCGACGGAGCCTTCCATGACATGGTCCACAAGCCCGGCAAGGACGTCTTTGCTCAAAAAGGGCGCAAGACCGATCAGTTCTTCGATATCGATGCCATCCAGTTTCTCTGCCACTTCATCCAATATGCTTGGCTTTATCGCAGGCGCAAGGTCGACCACATCCTGTACGTCCGCTTCGCCTGCATTGATCATTTGTGCGACACTGTCCGTGTCGTTCCCGGCGATCCGTTCGGCAACCGTACCGATACTTTTCCTCTGTTCGCCGGGATCGCCTCCCTTAAGGATATTATCTATGCTTACGCCGAATATTTCGCTAAGCTTCGGCAACAGGCCGATGTCCGGCATCGATTCGCCCCTCTCCCATTTGGATACTGCCTGATGGCTCACATTCAGCATATCGGCCAGTTCGACCTGTGTCATATCCTTCTGTTTGCGGAGACCCGATATATACGTTCCGACTTTTCTCATATCGATCATGATTTTCACTCCTGGAAATCATATTTGCCAGCGCGCACCGACCAGTTTCAGGATATCATGGCGGCAAAAACAGGTCAATCAATCGCTGGTTGCAGAATCCGGTATGGACGGATCTCGTGCCTGGTCCCCGGTCAGTCTGCACCCACTGCCGGGGAGACAAGTCGTATTTACATTGAAAACAGCAAACAAATAAGCAAAAATCAAAGTATGATATAATGAAGCTTGATTGTTTGCAAATTCGATCGGAAGGACAGTTGGTGATAAGCACATGTACAACGCGTTTTTTGGCATTTTTCCTATACTTTTCAGCTTTACGTTTGTAATAGTCTTTATCCTCATTGCTTTGGCAGCGATCCGGGGTATTGCGGAATGGAACAGGAACAACCACTCCCCCGTACTTACGGTAGACACCAGGGTAGTGGCCAAAAGGACAAGTGTATCGCATCACCACCATGGCGGGAATGTGGACCATTACAGTACCAGTACGACGTACTATGTGACATTCGAGTTTGAAAGCGGCGACAGGCTGGAATTGCGCGTTCCGTATGACGAGTTCGGGTATCTCGTGGAGGGCGACATGGGCAGGCTGACTTTCCAGGGCACACGATTCAAAGGCTTCGAGAGGTTCGGAGAGCCGGTATGATCTGGTGCCGGGTTTCCTATTGCAATCTTTTGTCATCTTGTGGTATCATATGCATGTTATCACTGCTGAGAGGCAGAAACGAAAGGTGTACGGTTTTATGACTGCATTTGACAATGCATCAGGATCATAAAACTGAATAGTGGCAGAGCAAGATACCCGTTTGCGTATGAAAAACAGGCGGTCGGCGTTGCCGTTCGCCAACATCGATGCAAAGGGCCGGTGCCCGTTACTGTTGGGGCGCTTTATTTTGCTATGCCGTATCGGGTAGCCTTTCGTGAATACCGCAGCATATTCGGAGCACATCGGAAGGGTGTGCTTTTTCATATATCGGCAAGTTGATCCGTTTATACATCCACGTATACGCATTTGCGCATTGACCGCGGTTTGCAGCATTGAGTGAAGGCTGCTTTCCGCGGTTTTTATTTATAACCGGAATATTCTAACTTTGAAATCGAAAGGAGTTGTGTTTATGAGTGCGGCTTTTTGCAACCGAACAACGAAAACTGCAAAAAAAGCGGCAGAATTTAATCTGATGATGGAGGTAGTTGAACTTGAACCTTATAGATTATGGATTTTCCCCGGCAATGATGCCGGAAAACGAAAGCGGGATACCGGCCCGGGTCATATCGGTACACAGGGAACGTTATGAACTTGTGTGCGAACATGGGACAGTTTATGGCGTGCTAAAACCGGCAGTATATTTCCGCAGCGGGTCGGAAAGTTTCCCTGCCGTGGGTGATTTCGTACTGATAAATTACAATCCGCACGGTGACAGCCAGATCACGAAAACGCTTGAGCGGAAATCGTTCTTTTCGAGGCGCGATCCCTCGCCCGGCCGCGGTGAACAGGCAGTTGCAGCCAACTTTGACTATGTCTTTGTCATGCAGTCGCTCAATGACGACTTCAACGTCAGGAGGATCGAGAGATATGTGACCCTCGCATGGCAGTCAGGCGGGATACCTGTTGTCATACTGAACAAGGCAGACCTGGCCGGTGACTTTACTGACCGGGTCAGGGCGGCGGAAAAAGCTGCAGGGAATGCAGCGGTATATGCGGTAAGTGTGAAGACAGGATATGGGCTCGATGCCATGGGAGAATACCTGAAACCAAGAAAAACAACGGTTTTGCTGGGTTCGTCCGGCGTGGGCAAATCGAGTTTCGTCAATGCATTGGCCGGAAGTGATATAATGGCGGTGAATGGGATACGCGAGTCAGATTCAAAAGGGCGTCATACTACTACGCACCGCCAGTTGATCATGCTTGACAGCGGGGCGATGATCATCGACACTCCCGGAATGCGTGAACTGGGAATGTGGGATGTCAGCAAAGGTCTTGGTGAAGCATTCGACGATGTGGAGCGCTGGCTGGGACTTTGTAAATTCAGCGACTGCCGGCATCAGACCGAACCCGGCTGTGCGATCAGAGAGGCGATCGCAAAACACGAACTGTCGCGGGAACGCTGGGAGAGCTATTTGAAGCTGAAGCGGGAAGCAAGATATGCCGATAACAAGGATGGCTATCTGCAGAATAAAAAGAGATGGGAGAAGGATATTGCAAAATATCAAAAGCAGAGGCAGGGCAGCAAGGCGGTCCAGATACAGGGTGACGAACCGGATCACCGGAATACAGGCTGCACCGAGAGTTTTACCTGTAAAGTCTGCGGCGCCTTTGTCGTTCCGGAGGGTGCAGGCAGCCAGCACCGCAATCATTGCCCGAGATGCCTGTCAAGCTTGCATGTCGACAATGAGCCGGGGGATCGTGCATCGCTGTGCAAGGGTATTATGGACCCGATAGGCGTTTGGGTGCGAAAAAATGGCGAATGGGCAATAATCCACCGCTGTCGGGAATGTGGTGTTCTCAGTTCAAACAGGATAGCCGCCGATGACAATCCTGCGCTGTTGATGTCCATAGCCGTCAAGCCGCTGGCTTCACCGCCGTTCCCGTTGGCACATCTGGAACGGGATTTTTACAACGGCCGGCACTGCTTTGATAAAGCAGGGGGTATATCGTGACCGGCAAATGATTTATATGACTGATACCTGATGCCTGAAGCGAATGAAGGAGTTGAACCGCTTTATGAAGTACCGGATTTTGTCGATCCGCGATAACCCCGAATACTCGGAGCGGGCAATAGACTGGTTTGCCTCCAAGTGGGGGATCGACCGCCTGGAATATGAAAAGAGCTTCAATGACTGTCTCACTAAAAATGAAAGCCTTCCCCAGTGGTATTTAGCAATTGGAGAAAATGATGAGATCATCGGGGGCTGTGGGCTTATAGAGAATGATTTTGTCGACAGGACAGACCTGTTTCCATACCTATGCGCCCTCTATGTCGAGGAAAAGGCCAGGAGCCACGCCTTAGGCTCGAAGCTGCTGGAGTACGCCAGGACCGACGCTGGGCGGCTGGGTTTTGACAAACTGTACCTACCGGACGTATGACGACAACGGGATTTTCGGTATTCGTACCGTAACCGGTACTAATAATAAAAGCCTGATAAACTCAGGCTTTTTTATTGTGGCGGAGAGGGACTTATGGCCCTGTGCCTACACCGCTGATTCTCCAGCCGCCTTTCTCCGTTTCTTTCGTCAAAAGAATGAAACGTTGCTGTACACCGCTTTCCGACGTAATAACCTTTTTAAAGTTAAAGTCAACCGTTGCCCGGTATTCGATGACCCCATCCGGATTTTCTATGTCTTTCAATTCACTCATATCAATCAGTTTTACTGATTTTACATTTGAGTAGCCATCTGAATATACGCCGGCAGAATCGCTGTTATAGAGCAGATTATTGTCCATGTTTGCGAAGAGATAACTGCACAGACTCTCTCGGGTTATACAAGCGAGCAGCATTTTTTCATCTTGTTCATCCATTGCTTCAAAATACTGCCGGATCAATTCCTCAGGGCTCATTGATGACAACATTGTTTCAATTTCATCGGAATAGTCGATAAATCCGTCGATCCAATTACCCCAGTCTTTGCCGGTCACATCCTTCAAAGACTTTCTGTCCAGAGAGCAGGCAAACCCGCGATGCCTCCCCGCATCAATGTATGCACCTATGATTTCTCCGTTGTGCTTTATAACAACACCCCTCGCGTCACGTCTGGGTTTCAGAGAATCGGGGAGCGGTTCCCGCAGTTTGTATATCTCCGCAGTGGCGTTTTTTCCGAGATAACTGCTGAAATCCAGGCCCACGCTTTTGGAAAGCTCATTATTATAGGCCCAATAAATCTTTAGCGGAAAATCTCCGGCTTGATGTTTAAGGTCTGATGGTAAAGTGACTTTTACGCTATTGACCAGGTAATCTGCTGTCCAGCCGTATTTGCTGAACAGATCTGAAACCTTACTGTCAATGTAGGTCTCGTGCCGCCTGTATTCAACATAGTCATCCAAATACCTGAAGAAGTCATAGCCTGGGTCTAATAACTTTTCATCAATCTGAACATACCCCAATTGGTAAAGGTCATCGTATGCGAACATGAATTCCTTTTTGCTTCCGTCTTTAAGTGTCAGAACCAACTTGTTGCTGCCTTTGGTCATTGGCCGTATCTTATCCAACTGATCGTCCGAAAATGCCTCACTTCGTGAAATCATATCCATGATATCCGAAATGATCTTGCTGTCTTTAATTTGTACAGGATCGATTTCAATGCCTGGATAATAGGTATTGTCATAATAAATGCCGATCTGGGTGATTTCCCCGTATATGGCCTGTTTATCCGATTCATTCGACCCGGGACTGCTTCCGTCAACATGCTCGGTTACCGGTCCATTATCAGCTCCATCCTCACTGTGCTGCGGAATGATCTCAGCATTTTCGGATTTTGCTCCCGTGAAGGTGCAGCCGACCGCAACGGCGGCGACGAGCGCGGCCGCGACCAATGCCGGCACGAGGACTTTTGGCTTTCTCGCGATCAATGTGATGCGTTCCCTGATACCCTTTATTCCGTCGGTCATGGTGGTGGCGCAGCAAAGCAGATCCATGGTTTTGCGTTTCCCGCAGGTGAGTCCGATGATCGTCCGTCCGTATTCCAGGCGGCTTGCTTCGCCAAGGCGTTTGATGGTTCCCTCATCGCAGGCCAGTTCGGAATCCCTGCGGGAAAGTGCCGCCGCCAGCCAGACAAGCGGGTTGTACCAGTGTACGGCGAGGCAGAAACAGCGCATCGCTGCCCATATGTGGTCGCCGTGCCGGTAATGGGTCTGTTCGTGGGCCAGCACATGGCGCAATTTTAGAGCATCCCCGGCAACGTCCGGAGTGATATAGATTACAGGACGAAAGAATCCGAACAGGCAGGGCGATGCTAAATTCTTAACTAAATAGATCGGTCGCTTACAATTGTCTGACTGATAGCGGATCCTGATTTTTCTCAGTTTCCTGCTGAAACTCAGGTTCGATAAAAGCAAGGTCAGTCCGACAACGGCAATTCCGGCAAGCCATACTGTTCTCAGCATCCGGGCCAGTACCACACCAAGAGGATCCACAAAAACATATGTCTGCGGGTGTGAATAACCGCTATTTGATGGGTACCCCCGAATCTCATGCGGCGTGCCTTTTCCGGCTTCACGCGCCTCATCCGGCGTCATTTCACTGTTATGTATCACGTCAGAGTATACCAGAGTTTTTGAAAGCGTCTGTTCAGCCACTTTGTAGGCCGCCGACCGTTCAACTGCATTCATTACACTAATTGGGCTCTCAAACAAGGTAATGGGTACAATCAAACGTATCAGCACCAGTGCCCAAAGGGCGTATTGCAGGTGCAAACTGATTTTGCCCTTTAATAAATGCCGCAATATTATTACCACAAGGATAAGAACGGAGGAAGTGATGATGAGTTCTGTCATTTCTCCCCCTCCTTGACTTCAGCTTCACGCAGGATGGCGTACAATTCTTCGATTTCTTCCTTTGTGAGTTCCTGCTTCTTTGTGATGGCGCTCATCATCAGGCTGACGCTGCCTTTGTATACCCTGTTGAGGAAATCGTCCGTTTCCCTGATAACCGCGTCCTCCCGCTTAATGAGGGGAGAGTAGACCTTTATTCCTTCATTGTCCTCGCATCTGATTAAGCCCTTTTTTGTCATACGTCCAAGCATCGTCAGAGTCGTGCTCCGGGACCAGCCCACATGTTTGCGCATATATTCCGTTGCTTCTCTGCCGGTTCGCGGCGACGCTTCCCACAGGCATTCCATGAGATTCCATTCGGCATTGGTAAGGCTAATATTCTCCACATTCATCTTATCACGCTCCACGCTGTCTACAATGTAAACATATTATATGCCAATGTGTTTACATTGTCAACACTATGCAGGGCACTTCGCCTTTGACTTTACAGTCTCAAAAGTGTGTTGATATCTGCTGCAAATTCGTCAGAAAAATCTCGGCTATCGAATAAAACGGTGCTACATAAGCTCCGCAAATAAAAAGAACTTATCACACTTTAAGCGTAATAAGTTCTTGGCGGAGAGGGCGGGATTCGAACCCGCGTGTCGTTTCCGACAAACTGATTTCGAGTCAGCCCCGTTATGACCGCTTCGATACCTCTCCATATATTGTACATCTATAAGATTTTGCTTATGTTTATCTCAGGCTTTTAAAGAATTCCTTCAATATCGTCGAGCATTCCTGCTCCAGCACGCCCCAGACGACGTCGACCCGATGGTTGAAGGCATCCACCCTGAACACGTCTATCACTGAGCCGGCGGCCCCGGCCTTCAGATCGGACGTCCCGATGTACAGGGTCCTGATCCTCGACTGTATGATCGCGCCTGCGCACATCGTGCAGGGTTCCAGCGTAACATAAAGATCACAGTCTGTCAATCTCCATGTGCCAAGCTTTTTGCAGGCACGCCTGATGGCTGTCATTTCTGCGTGGAGTGTGGAGTCGTTTTTCGACTCTCTTTCATTGTGGCCCCTGGCGATTATTACGCCGTTCCTGACTACTACCGCTCCAACCGGCGCTTCCGCTTTTTTCCTGGCTTTCTCCGCCTCCATCAGCGCTTCGGCCATGAACCTTTCGTGCGTGAAAAGCTGACAGGCCGGCTTGTCATGCGCCATGTCCCAACCTCCGCATAAACGGAATAAATGCGCACACGTTATTATACTACAAAGATGAATAACAATCAATTATCTTAATATTACATTATTTGGACAATGGATGTATCATGGCCGTCCGTTTGGCCAGTGCCGGTATGTCAGGCTATCTGTGCAGGCATTGCCCGATATATCATGGCCGCTTATGCAGGCAATGCACGAAGGGACAGATACCTGTACAAAATACAGGAATCCTGGCGGAGATCAGATATCTCAGCCGGGAGCAGCTATTTCACCTTGAAGCATATTTGCCGCTCAGGTTGTATATGATCCTGAACGGGAGAAATATAAGGTACAGTATACATATGATGAGAAACTCCATGATCATGTCTATGAATTTGCTGAACCTTTCCATAATATCACCCGCCTGGTATGGGAGAATAGTGGCTTTGCAGGCTGAAAAGCCTGTTCTGCGCTGATCGGCCGACATTATTATTGGCTTAAATGGCAGGTTTTATGTAATTGCCCTGATCACATGCGTAAAAAATCGATTATTGCCCGTACTTTCACGGTACCGGGACCGGCCGGGAAGGTAAAAGGTACCGCGGTGTCGTATAATGTAATGGGGTGATATTCTTGAGCGGACTTATTTTCATAGTGTTTCTTGTAATTGTTATCATAAATATATTCAAAAAAGCAAGTGAAAGCGGCTATAATGGCAGCGGTGAACATAAAAGGTTCGAACGGTATCTCGAAGATAACAGGCAGAACAGGCCCGAAATAAGGAATATCGAGCAGAATGAGCGTACCAGGTGGTATGGGAGCAGTTATAAAAGCAATGCCGGAAAAGGCGATGCCCAAAGACAGAATGGGCAAAGACGGAGCACACAGGAGGCAAATTCCTGGCAGACAGGCCAAAGCACGCAGGAAACCGCCGCCGGTCAAACCAGACAAAGTATGGCAGACATGGCCGTCAAACCGAATGAACCTTGCGATCCGAACACAGCCATCATGAAAAACGGAGCCATCGGTACCAAAGCTGCCGATACGAATGCAGCCGATAAAACCAAAGCTGCGTACATACCGGCTGCAACCGGCAGTTTTCTTTCCAGGGCTGAAGACATGGACAAAGTTTTCGGCGATACCTCCATGGACGTGCCGATCACTGCAGACCAGGGTTATACCGTCACTGAATGTTATGGCGTAAATGATACTGAGAGTTATAGTGCATCTGACATGCAATACGAGGGGTATCCGCAGGACAGCTTTGAAGCAGGCAATAGTATACTGACGGATTACTACCGGGACATTCCTGTTGCGGCGCAACCGGTTTTCGTGAAAGATGCCGGCAGCGAGGGCATTATTGGCACCGGAGCGCTGGTTTGGCCGGAAGTAAATGAAAAAGATTATTTTATGTCCGACCTGAAAGCTTTCGAATTTACGGATGTCGTAGTGGATTCCCAAATAAAGCTGGATGCGTCGATGCCTTTGTTTGAGGAGATTAATAAAGCTCCGGTAAAAACAGTTGATAAAAACGATGGTACGGCTGGCAAAGCCGAATAGCCGAAAATTGACTGATGATCAGCTTTAGTCAGCGGTATCTCGTATTTGCTGCATTTGCGCCGATATTGCACCATATCTGCAGCAGGAACTGTGCTTGCGATAGCAAAAGGAGCCTGTGCGCAACCATACAGGCTCCTTTTATATAAATACCCTGCCCGGATCGACCTGGCGTTGATATATGATACCGGGTCACCGGATCATACCTGGCCTGAAAGATCATCCTTAACTGATTGATCGCTCCATCATTGCCCGATTACCCAAGGATCGCTTTCAGATCTTCTTCAGGAGTAGATATCGGCTTGATACCGAACTTATCGACCAGCACATTCAGCACGTTGGATGAGAAAAATGCCGGGAGTGACGGGCCGATATAGATATTTTTGAGACCGAGCGCCAGCAGTGTCAGCAGGATGCAGACGGCCTTCTGCTCATACCATGACAGCACAAGCGTCAGCGGGAGTTCGTTCACGGTGCAGTTGAACGCCTCTGCAAGAGCTGTCGCTACCTGTATTGCGGAGTAGGCATCATTGCACTGGCCCATATCCATGATCCTCGGCAGGCCGCCGATCTCGCCAAGGTCAAGGTCGTTGAAGCGGTACTTTCCGCATGCGAGCGTCAGGATCACCGTATCCTTCGGCGTATTCTTCACAAACTCCGTGTAATAGTTCCTTCCCGGTTTTGCTCCGTCGCAGCCGCCTACAAGGAAGAAGTGCCTGATGGCTCCGCTCTTCACGGCCTTTATAACGGTGTCGGCAGCGCCAAGAACAGTGTTGTGTGCGAAGCCGGTCATCACCCACGAACCGCCGTTTATGCCCGTGAAGTGCTTATCCTCAGGCCATCCGCCCAGTTCGACCGCTTTATTTATAACAGGAGTGAAATCCTTTCTGCCGTCGGTTCCAGGTATATGGACAAGTCCCGGGTATGCGACCGCTGCGGTCGTAAACACCCTGTCGGCATAGGACGGCTTCGGAGGCATGAGGCAGTTGGTGGTGAACAGGAATGCTCCCGGCACGTCAGCGAATTCCTTCTGCTGGTTCTGCCATGCCGTACCGAAGTTGCCCTTCAGGTGGGAGTATTTCTTAATTTCCGGGTACCCGTGGGCCGGCAGCATCTCGCCGTGGGTGTATATGTTGATCCCCTTGCCTTCGGTCTGTTCGAGCAACTGCTTCAGATCATGCAGGTCGTGGCCGCTGACAACTATAAACGGTCCCTTCTCCACAGTAAGCGATACCCTCGTCGGCACAGGATGCCCGAATTCGCCGGTGTTTGCGCCGTCCAGCAACGCCATGCATCTGAGGTTGACATGCCCGAACTCCATAAGGAGATCCAGCCATTCATCGACTGAATGTTCCTGGCCGACGGCTCTCATTCCCTTGTAGAACCATGCCATGACCTCCCTGTCTTCCCTGCCGAGTACAAAAGCATGGTATGCATATGCTGCCATACCCCTCAGACCAAGCAGGAGAGTGGAACGCAGGGATACGATATCTTCAGCGCCGGTCCAGAGCTCATTTGCCGGAAAATCCTCCGCGCCGCCGAGCCTTGCCTTTTCTTCCCTGACACGTCTCGTCACGTCGTCTACACGGTCTTTGTCGAAGTTGACATTGGTGATCGTGGTAAACAGCCCCTCCAGCATCAGTTCATCCGTTCTTCCGGCCGGCGCTGTTTTCTCCGCCGCCCTGGCAAGGCCTATCAATGCGCAGGTCAGTTCGTCCTGGCTGTTGGCCACCTCCGCACTTTTTCCGCAGACCCCCGCTTTTGTGCATCCCTTTCCGCCTGCGGTCTGTTCACACTGGAAACAAAACATACTGCACATACTGCTCATTCAATATTCCCTTTCATAAATGGATCAATGTATCATTTCAGCCATGGTCATCTATGTTGCTTTGGCATGTTCATTGTAGTATAATCCGTGTATCAAATCCGTAACCAAAGTTACAAAAAGTTAATAACAGGTGGACATTATGGAAACGAAGCATATAGAAAAGGTACAAAGCATAGCCAAAGACTGCATGCTTTTCAAAGATATGAACGGGGAAGAACTGTCTGCGCTGCTGACATGCCTGGATTTCAAGATCCGCAGTTTCAGCAGGAACGACATCATCAATATGGCAGGCGACTTCTTCGAAGGTATCGGCGTCGTGATCGACGGACAGGTGGCTGTGGTCAAGGAGAACATAGTAGGAGAGAGGATAATCTTCGACATACTCGGCCGGGGGGAGTTGTTTGGTGAAATGGCCGCCTTCACAGGGGTGCGCAAATGGCCCGCAACTATCATCGCCAATACGGAATGCACAGTGATGCATGTACCGGCCGATAAACTCGTCGGGCAGTGTTCCCAGACCTGTACTGCCCATACGAAACTGATAATGAACATGCTCGGGATACTGTCACGCAAGGCTCTGACGCTGAACCGCCAACTGGAATACCTCTCCATAAAAAGCATCAGGGGCAGGATAGCGAGCTTCCTGCTGGAGCAATATAAGAAAAGCGGGAAAACGACCTTTATGCTGGCGATGAACAGGAATGAGCTGGCAGATTTCCTGAACGTGGCCAGACCGTCACTGTCACGGGAGATGTGCAGGATGCGGGATGAAGGGATGATCGACTTCCACAGGTCGTCGGTACGGATCAGGGACATGGAAGCACTGAAAGCTGCGGCACAGGGAATGCACTGATCCGGTGTTTATGCCCCGGCGGCGGGAAATGGCGCAGCCGCCGAAACCGCGACGTTTTGATTTGTACTGGTTTAGAAATACTGAAATAATGGTATGAATAATGACAAGGCGATAACAGATGCCTCCGCTTCGCTGAAACGCGCAGAGGCAATAAAAATTTCTGCAGACGAAATTTTTATTTGATTGATGCATTATAAAACAGCCTGACATAAGGATTGGAAAGACTTGCACCTGAAAGGCCCAGGTGCGAACAAGAAATGGAAGAATAAGGAGAATGCCTATGAATACAAAAACACCTTGCGAATCTATGGTGGAAATGACCGAACTGGTACTGCCAAACGATACCAACCTGCTCGGCAACCTGCTGGGCGGAAGGCTCATGCATCTTATTGACGTGGCAGGTGCGATGGCTGCACAGAGGCACTGCAACCGGGCTGTTGTGACAGCCTGCATCGACAGCGTCGATTTCAGGCATCCTGTGAAGCAGGGCAGGGCCGTGATCCTCAGGGCAAAAGTGACCTGGGTGGGACGGACTTCGATGGAAGTGCGCGTAGACGTATTTTCCGAGGATTTCCTGACAGGGAAGCGGGAGTTCAACAGCAATGCGTATCTGACATTCGTCGCCGTGGATTCCGAAGGCAAACCTGTGGAAGTTTGCGGCCTTCGTCCTGAAACAGATGAGGAAAAACGGGAATACGAGGCTGC
>DAOSCC010000003.1:0-17267 GCA_035361135.1 Clostridiales bacterium
TGATAAGGGGTATATGACGTGTAAAACTCGGAGCGCGATATCACGTGCCAGACCACTGAGGGAATAAAATGGTCATAGACGCCTGCCCCGAGAAAGCACGGATGGTCAGCGGCATTGATATTTTTTGAAGCGACGGCTCTCATATGAGAAACCAGTTCAGGCTCCGACATCGCGGCCGGCAGTTCCAGCTCCCTGTCCAGCCTGATGTCTTCCGGGATATCGGAGAACAGTTCGTCGATACTGCCCGCGCCTATGGCAGACAGCATCTTCTCCTGGTCCTCCCGGGTATTCGGGATGTACCGGTACATATTACTCCTCCTCGGAACAGAATTCACTGTACTCCTCTTCATCCATCAGTTCATCAAGTTCTGACAGATCGTCAGGGTCTATGACCGCAATGTAATTCTCGTACGGATCCTCGTTGAGAAGCTCAGGAGAGTCTTCCAGCGCCTCGTTCGCCTCAACGACAGTGCCTGAAACAGGCGAGTAGATATCCGATGCGGTCTTGACGGATTCCACGACACTGATCGGATCCCCTGCCTTCACCTTTTTCCCGATCCCGGGCAGTTCAACATATACGATATCACCCAGGGCTTTCTGGGCGTAGTCCGAAATGCCTATATATACCTTGCCTCCTTCTTCTCTTGCCCATTCATGCTCCTTTGTGAATTTTACCCCTTCATACATTTCCATAGCGCTCCTCCTCAAAATTATATTTTGATTAAACCATGGCTGTCGTACATAAACGGTTATCGCTTATAAAACGGAAGTTTGACAGTCCTGGCCGCATATTTTTTGTCCCGGACCATCACTTCCAGATCAGTGTCATCGTCCGCGCAGGACGTTTCGACCAGCGCGATGCCCATATTCTTTTTCAGCGTGGGGAAGAACCCGCCGCTGGTCACATGGCCGACTTTCCGCCCGCTGCGGTACACTTCATAGCCCGTCCTCGGTATTGCCCTGTCGATCATTTCGAATCCGGCGAGCCTTTGCGCCAAATTACCCTCCATCTGGCTGACCAGCGCTTCCCTGCCGATGAAGTCCCCCTTGCCGGGTTTGACGAACCTGCCGAGCCCTGCCATGACCGGCGATATGGTCTCGGAAAGCTCCTGTCCGTACAGGGGCAGGCCGGCTTCCAGGCGGAGCGTGTCCCGTGCCCCGAGTCCGGCAGGCATCAGCCCGTATGCGGCTCCCGCATCACAGAGCATATCCCAGAGTTTCAGGGCGTCATCAGGCCTGCAGTAAAGTTCAAAGCCGTCCTCGCCGGTGTACCCGGTACGGGACAGCATCACTTTTACATCTCCTATTTGCATTTCATTTACATACCGGTAGAACTTCAGATCTGACAGTATCTCCCGGGCATCTCCGGCAGTCGTCAGGCTACGCAGGATATTTTCCGATTCCGGTCCCTGCAGAGCTACCTGGGCGTATTCATCAGAACGGTTCTTTATATCGACATTGCCTTTCTTATTATCCCGGAGCCATTGAAAATCCTTGTCTGCGTTGGATGCGTTCACTACCAGCAAATACGAGTCGCCGTTTTGCCTGTAGACAATAAGGTCGTCGACAGTGCCGCCGTCAGCATAGCACATAGGCGAATATACGGCTTTCCCGGGCTTTGCAGTGATGTCGTTTGTCAGAATGTGCTGGAGGAACTCAAAAGCATCGCTGCCGCTTATCTCTATCTCGCCCATATGCGATACGTCGAACAGTCCGGCTTTTGTCCTCACATTTTCATGTTCCTTAAGTATACTGCTGTATTGCACGGGCAGCAGCCAGCCGTGGAAATCGATCATTTTCCCTCCGGCTTTCACATGCGCCTCATATAGCGGCGTCTTTCTGATCGTGTTTTCCATTGTATATATCTCCTATCAGTTTATACTCTATCATAAATATGCGCCGGACACATCCGCTGCAATCGGCAGGCAGTGCCCGTTTTGCGTCATATAGCCGCATCTGTCCGAAATATTGCCCTGTCCCGGATATTATACATGTATCGGAAGCAGGCTATAAAAACCAAATGCCGTCATCTCAGAAACATTTGCTTCTCAGCCAGCCTGCCAGGTCATACGCCATTATCCTGACGTCATCAGGCCCTTCCATGGCCGCTTCCACGATCTGGTCCGCCAGTTCTTCCGCGTTGAAGCGCATGCCTTTCATGACTTCCGCCAGGCTTTCGATATATGCCGCATCCATCGCGTCAGAATACACTACGGCCTTGCTTACCATGGCGTTCTGGAGCGTAAAGCCGATCTCCACACCGCCCCAGGGAAACCTGGTCTCATAGGTGACGTCAAAGTCCGGGGCCTCGCCGTACCGCCACGCCCATGACGAATACTTGCAATATAGCTCCTCGATGGCTTCCCTGCTTTCCCTGTCCTTCCTGAGTGTTCCTTCGACGTCCGCCACGCTTCCGTACTCCCTTCTGAACGATTCGATAAGCGCTTCGGCCGCGTTGTCGGCCGAGAGGCCCGGCTTCAGTTCAGACAGGTTGACCACCCTTGACTTCACGGATTTTACGCCCTTTGATTTCATTTTTTCCTCTGAGACCTGAAGATATTTGGACATGCTGTCCAGGTCGGTCGAGACAAGGACCGTCCCATGCATATATGCGCTTTGCTTCCTGATACAGAAAGCGTTGCCGGAGAATTTCCTCCCGCCGGCGGTCAGGTCGTTCCTGCCGCTTTTTTCGGCATCTATGCCGAGGCTTTTTATTGCAGAAAGTATTACTCCGAACCATCGTTCAGTGTCGAACAGCTCCCTGCCCGACACGAACGTGTAATTGAGGTTTCCTGAATCGTGGTATACCGCGCCTCCCCCGGAAAGCCTCCTTGCCAGCTTCCCGCCTTCGCTTTCCAGCAGGTCGGTCCTGCATTCCCTCCATGGGTTTTGGTTTCTTCCTATGACCACGGTGTTTTCATTTTGCCATATGTATAGTATGCACTGGTCCGGTTCCACCCGTTCAAGCAGGTATTCTTCCACCGCAAGGTTCCACCATGGGTCTTTTGAACATGTCCGTATTATGCGTGTATCATATGCCATCTATAGCCCCCCAGGCTGTAACAGGTATTATGGTTTTGTTCCCGTGCAGCTTTAACCGGCTGCGGTACTTCGGTCAGTTCCATCTGAAATTATACTTGACATGCAAAAGGAATTCAATTCATCTGTATACATTCGTCCGCATGTAACATAAACAGTTCAGTCCCAATATTATGTAAAAGGAATACTAATTTAAAGGAGTGCATTCTATGAGGTACCAGGAAGATTTCACAGGCACCAAGACAGAATTTGGCGATTTCATCAAAAAGGCCATCCCGGAACTGTTCGCAGGAAGGCTGACAGTCGAAGGGAAGACAATCTCCATACCGTCGGACGTCACGCTGGACTACAAGGTCAAGTACGATGAGGACGCAGAAGGCGGATCAGTATCGATCAAGGTATCCTGGGATAATCCGAATCTCGATCTTGAAATCGAAGAAGAGGAAGAAGAAGAATAAGCGCCTTGACTGATCAGGGGGAGCCGATCCCCCTGATGCAGTTTTGACGCAGTTTTGGAGTGCCCCTTGGCAATGGTTTGATACAGTTTCTATACAAGTAAGGAGGTTGCAGCCATGCCGCCGGAAGTGCGTGAACCGCTGGAAGAGGTTTTAAAGCATTATCCTCTGACGGTTTTGGATATACGCAATGAGTCATACAAGGAAAAGAAGGGTGTTTGGTGGGTCAGGACTTCATCGGGGATGAAGATACTGAAAAAGATATCCAACTCGGAACAGACCCTCAGATTCACGCTCGATGCGGTCAGGCACCTGAGGAATAACGGGGTGCTGCTGCCGGAAGTGAACAGGACTTCAGACGGAAATGAATATGTAAAGATCGAGGGCACATGCTTCGTCCTCACGGATGCCGTGGAAGGAAGGAATCCGTCGTACTCGTCGCCGGAAGAAATGGCGCTGATCGCTTCCGGGCTCGCGGATTTCCACCGGGCATCGGAAGGCTTCAGGCCGTCTGAAGGGTCAAAGCCGAAATACCATCTTGGGACATGGCCCGAAGTCTATTCTGAAGGACTTGAAGATATGAGATCCTACTACGACAGCCTGCTGATGAAAAACAGCCACGATACAATCGAATCGATCATCGTCAGGGAATTCCCCTATTTTTACGAGCGCGGCAAAAAAGCTGTCGAAGGGCTGAAAGGGAACGATTACATGAGCTGGAGCCAGGAAGCCGAAAGCAAGGGCTCACTGTGTCACCAGGATTTCGCAGCGGGCAATCTTCTGCTGACCGACAGGAAAAAGCTGTACGTGATCGACACGGATTCAATCACCATTGACATAGCAGCAAGGGATATAAGGAAGCTGCTGAACAAGGTCATGAAGAAATCCGGCAAATGGGACCCGGAACTGGCCTCCGGCATAATCCGCCACTACCAGGCCAGGAACCCGCTGACACCGTCCCAGTGGGAAGTGGTGAGGCTGGACCTGCTTTTCCCCCACCTGTTCCTGGGAGCGGTCAACAAGTATTTCTACAAGCGCGACAAAGAGTGGTCGTATGAGAAGTATATGAAGCGGATCAGGGAGATGGCGGCATTTGAACGGACAGCGGAACCCGTGCTGGAGAATTTCAGCCGGATAGTGCCGGTCTGAGCTAAAAGTTTCATTTACATGAACCGGAGGTAACAAAATGGATATTGTGAACAAGGCTGAAGCCACAGGCAATCTTTCAATTGCATGTGATCCAGCGATTGCATTCAACGTTCTGAAGGAATACGGAATAGTCCCGGACAGCGTCTCTGTCGTCCAGGGCGGGACGGTCAAAACGGTATGGAAAGTGTCGTCAGGAAGCACGCTGTACTGCCTCAAGCGGCTCAAACATACGATCGACAAGGCCCTGTTCTCCGTCAATGCCCAGATCCATATAAAAAACTCCGGCGGACTTGTTCCAGGGATCATCCCGAACAGGCGCGGAGAGCCGATAACACAATACAACGGGCAGTTGTTCGTCCTGTATGAGTGGATCGCCGGGAAAGACCTGGATTTCAATGTTCCTGCCGATCTACGGACGGCTGTGCGCGGGCTTGCCCGTTTCCACCTTGCCTCAAAGGGCTATCAGGCCGCCGAAAGCGCAAGGGTTTCCACAAAGCTCGGCAAATGGCCCGAACAGTACATGTCTATGAGCAAAAAGCTTTCCTCGTGGAAGGAGCTGGCGGAACGCAGCAGCCCCAGCCAGGCGTTTTCCTCATATCTGCAGCATGTCGGCAGGATGCTCGAGCTGACGGACAAAGCTTTGAAAGCGCTGAACGCATCTGATTATACAAGGCTGGCCGGGCAGGGATCCGACCGGGCAGTGCTCTGCCACCAGGATTACGGCAAAGGGAATGCCCTTGCGGTGGGAAGCAGCGTCTATATCCTCGACCTGGACGGAGTGACCTGGGACCTCCCCGCCAGGGATTTAAGAAAGATCATCGGCAAACACGCCGAAAGACACAACCGGTGGTCTGCCGAAGCCATTTCGGAGATACTCGGCTGGTACACGGAAATAAACCCGATGGGGGCGGAAGAGATGGAAGTTTTATATGCCGATCTCCTGTTCCCGCACTGGTTCTACGGCCTCGTCAAGAACCTGTTCCAGAACGGCAAAACACTCAAGGCATCTGAAATAGAAAAAACTGCGCTGCTGGAGTCGTCCAAGGAAGAGGCTTTGCGGCTTTGCTTCAAAAGGAGTGATTGACTTGAAGATAGCCCTCATCTGTACTGAAAAGCTCCCGGTACCGCCAGTGGCGGGCGGTGCGATCCAGATGTATATAGAAGGTATCCTTCCGTACCTGTCGCCGCATCACGATATAACGGTTTTTTGCATCCAGCACCCCGGCCTGCCTGAGGAAGAAGTCAGGGAAAACGTACGGTATATAAGAGTGCCCGGAAAATCGCAAACCGCTTATATACAGAATATTGCTGAGAGCATCGCGGCATCCGTCGATAAGGACGGAACGCCGTTCGAACTGATCCACGTCTTTAACAGGCCGAAATTCTTCCTGGCACTGTCGGAACGGTTCCCCGGGTCCAGGTTCGGCCTCAGCCTGCATAACGAGATGATGCATGCTGAGAAGATCTCCGACGATGCCGGCCTCAAATGTATCGAAAAAGCAGAGTTCATCAATGCCGTGAGCAGATACATCGCAGGCACGGTCACCAGTCGCTTCCCTGCTGCTGAGACGAAAATGCGCGTGGTGTATTCCGGAGTCGACCCGAAAAAGTATGATCCGCCGTGGACTGAAGCAGGGGCGGCGAAGAAACTTGAAATAAAGTCGAAATATGGCCTGCAGGACTACAGGGTCGTCCTGTACGTGGGCAGGCTGAGTATAAAAAAGGGAGTCCACATATTGATCAATGCAATGGAAAAAGTGATGCAGACCCACCCGGACACCGCGCTGGTCATCGCGGGCAGCAAATGGTACGGCAGCAACGCAGGCGATGAATATACCGACTCTATCCGCAAGCTCGTACTGAAACTTCCCGGGCCGGTCGTGTTCACGGGGTTCATACCTCCGTCGGATATCGCCGGCTATTACTGCCTGGGAGACATATTCGTCTGTGCCTCCCAGTGGAACGAACCGCTGGCAAGGGTCCATTACGAAGCTATGGCAGCCGGCATCCCCATAATCACGACCGACCGCGGCGGCAACGCAGAGGTCATGTATGGAACGGATGCTGCTGCAGCAGCGAATGCCGCAAATCCGGCAGGCACAGCAGGAGGCTGCGGTATCGTGATAGACCAATACAATGATCCGGCAGTATTTGCCGACAAAATACGATTCCTGCTGGACAATCCCGGTGTTGCTTCTTCCATGGGGCGGAAAGGCAGGCAGTTGGCAGAGGAGAAGTATAACTGGAAAAGAGTGGCCAGTGAAATATTCCCGTTCACGGGGCATGACATTTCACGCGCCGATATGCAACAGGTCAATGTACATCCGGATACAGGGACGGGCATGTTCCGCGAAGGCCAGGTCCAGGTCGCTGCAAGAAAACCATCAGCCGATAATCCTGCTGTTACTGCAAATATATCATCATATGCCGCAACACTTGCAGATGAAAGTATACAGACCGCGGCCGCAATACCGGCCGCCATTACGCATATTGCAGCCGGCTCGCCGCTATCCGGTACCGCTACGGCTGCCGATACCATTGCACCCGGCGCCAATGCCCATACCGCCAATATATCTGTGATCGGAACAGGATACGTCGGCCTGGTGACCGGCGCATGCCTCGCATCCATGGGCAGGAAAGTGATTTGCTGCGATCAGGACAGGAAGAAAATCAAGGATCTCAGCAGCGGGATCGTTCCTATATATGAACCGTCATTGAAAGAGCTTGTCGACAGCGGTATCAGGGAAAAGAGACTGAGCTTTACAGATGATATCCGGCAGGCTGTCGGACATTCCGATATCATTTTCATCACCGTCAACACGCCGACCCTTCCCGACGGTTCCTGCGATACAGGCAATGTATTCGAAGCGGCGCGCAGTATCGGTACCTGCATGGACAGATACAAAATGATCGTCAATAAAAGCACAGTTCCGGTGGGTACGGGCAAAAGCGTCAAGCAGGTGATATCGGCAATGCTTTCCATACGGGGCGGCGCTTGAATACTGCAGCGACATATACTCGGCCTGCTCCGGGAGCGATTGTATCGTACTGGCTACCGAATGGAAGGAGTTTTCCGATCTTGACTTCGGAAAGCTTAAACCAATAGTGAGAAGGCCGGTATTCATAGATCTCCGGAATGTATATGACCCTAAAAACGTTAAGAGTTCAGGTTTCCATTACGAGGGGGTGGGAAGGAAATGAAAGTACTGGTCACCGGCGGAGCCGGCTTCATAGGTTCCCACCTGTGTGAACGCCTGCTTCGCAGCGGATCTGAAGTAATATGCCTGGACAATTTCAGTGACAGCTATACCCCGTCGGTAAAGAGAAAAAACCTCGATTGCTGCGTGCGCTGCTCCCATTTCAGGCTTGTCAAAGGAGATATACTCGATCCCGAAGTAACGGATGCCGTCATGGAACAGGAAGCGCCGGAAACAATAGTCCACCTCGCCGCTCTTGCAGGGGTCAGAGGCTCGGTGCTCGACCCGCTCAGCTATGTAGATGCCGATGTAAAAGGCACTGTTGCAATGCTGGAATGCTGCAGAAAATTTGGTGTGAAAAAATTCATTTTTGCATCATCCTCGTCGGTTTACGGCAATTCAGGCACGCCTTTCATGGAAGAAAACACTCCGCCGGTGCAGGTTTCCCCGTATGCTGCCGCGAAATACTCCGGGGAACTGTTTTGCAGGACATACAGCCATCTTTATGGCCTGCCGGTGGTATGCCTCAGGTTCTTTACCGTATATGGCCCGAGACAGCGGCCTGACATGGCGGTCCATACTTTCGCGAGGGCAATCGTCGAAGGCAGCGAAATCAAAATATTCGGCGACGGCAGCAGTACAAGGGACTACACCTATGTAGACGATGTGATCGACGGCATAATGTCATCCATAGACCTGCCGTGCAGTTATGAAACTATAAACCTGGGAAACTCGGTTACCACAAGCATCCTTGAACTGGTAGGCATATTGGAGAGCAAGCTGGGAAAAAAAGCAAAACTCAGTTTCCTGCCCGCCCAGCCGGGCGACGTGCCTGCAACATGCGCGGACATAACAAAAGCAAGGGCATTGCTGGGCTATGACCCGAAAGTGCCGCTCGAGGAAGGCATCGAACGCTTTGTTGAATGGTATCTCAAAAGGGTTGCCGGATAACGGCGCCTGGCACATCAGTCGGACTGTTGCCTGAAGAAAATAAAACACCATGCGCGATACTTAGACAGGCAGCCAGACAGGGAGGGCGGTCCCCGCCAGACATAGGGACGGTTCCCGTATCTCAGCCCCAGGTCCGGGATACGGGAACCGTCCCCATGTCTTAAGTATCGTGCCAGGCATCACTTCATTACTTCTTCATTTCTTTGGATATCTTTCTCCTGAAGTCATCCCATTCACCGGTCTTTAATGACCTGGTCAGGTTTTTTTCTTCGTGTACATAAGCAGGGACATAACCTCTGGTGACCCTGTCCAGACACCTTTTTGCCATGCCTTCTTCCCATACGATCTTCTTTGTGATCATATATCCACATCCTAACATAACAATATGATTTACATAATTATTATATTATGATGCGGATAAAAGGTTACCCTTATTGTTGCTTTGTCATTTTCCAACAATTGCTCTGCCGCTTCCGTCTGTGCATATTTTATAAGTCCTGCCGCTGTCATCATAATTTCTGTAATAAATCCAATCTCCCACTACGTTAATATCGCCGCTGTCATCATCATTAACTTTTGTCCGGACGCTCCCGTCTGTGCGGATTTTATAAATCTTGCCGCCATCGTAGTAATCATAGTAATAAATCCAATCTCCCTGCATAGCTGCAAGTCCATTGTTCGCTAAATTCCCAACCGTGTTTCCCCTTTCAATTGATGCATTTGCCGGAGTTGGTCCAGGGGTCTCGGCTTGTGCGGGTGCCGTTATATCTGTTTGCGCAGGCGCAAGTATCTCTTCCGGCTCAGACGCCGGCTCCGGGGATTCCGTCAGTTCCGGCGCCGGTTCTGAGACCGCTCTGCTTTCTTTTTGAGAAGCCGGCCTTAATTCATCAAGTTTTTCCATGATTCTCTTGCTGTTTGTCTTCTGATACGCTTCTTCCAACAGAAGGATCGCGCCATCCAGATCCCGGGCCTTTATTTTCAGATCCGCCAATTTTATGTAAACATTATTGTCTATATTTTCCGCTTCTGCTTTTAATATCTCTTCCAGCAGACTGATGGCTTTACCTGTTTCACCCTTCTTTTCGTAAACCTCGGCCAGCCTGATGCCTGCCTCTGCCATGCCAGGCTCCAGTTCCAGGACTTCTTTCAGGCATATTTCCGCATTCCCGGGATCTCCCGTCATAATGAAAGCTTCCGCCAGCGCCATCCTGGCTCCGATATTCTCAGGGTCGATCCTGATTGCTTTCTCAAAAGCCCGGATCGCCTCTTCATACTTCCCTTCCAGCAAATGTCCGTTCCCAAGCTCGAGATGTTTCGCCGCATTGTTCACGCCTGTCAGCGAAACTGCGAGGACGCTGCCGCCAGCCAGCAGGATTATCGCTGCCGCAGCAATAGTGAATCTTTTTCCGGACATGTATCACACCTCTTTTATATATTGCAAAATGTCCTGGCAAAGCTGATCGCCGTTGATATCCGGTTCAGCCTCATTTGTTATACGGTAGGCACCAGTAAAAAGTTCCATTCGTTTTATTGGATTATATCTATCCGGGATACAGGCAGGAAAATCTCTGCCGTTCATTGACCGCAGAACGGGCGATAAGCCGGATGAAGAAATGTGGCTTGAGTTGTGCGTATGTGCGGATAAATAAAATAATAAAGGCCGGTTTAGTTGGATAATACCGGCCTATGGTAATACATTTTAGCAAATTATATTCGATATACTTAATATATAGTCCTGGCACAGCGGGACGGCTATTTTTTATATGACCACCTGACTCCCTGCGGAGTGTCCTCCAGCAATATGCCCATCCGGTTCAGCCTGTCCCTTATCTCGTCGGCGACCTTCCAGTTTTTCTCTTTCCTGGCCTGCTGCCTCTGTTCGATGAGCGCCATTATCTCAGGATCGAGTTCGGGTGTTTCTTCCTTTGCCTTCACCTTTTCAGCAGCCTTGTCCAGGTCGAGAGCAAAAACCTGGTCCCATCTGAGCAGCAGCCTGTAGAGATCCTGTGATTTCGTGCCGTACCGTACGACATTCCAGGCGACAGCCATGGCTTTGGGTATGTTCAGGTCGTCGTTGATCGAGTCCTGGAATTCATTCTCGAATCCCTGTATGATTTCATCAGGTATTTTTACTTCCGGATCGGCATTTTTATGGGCAAGGACTCCCTCAAGCAGCCTTTCCAGCGCCGTCTGCGCGGCATCCAGGGCATCCCATGTGAAATTGAGCTTGCTCCTGTAATTCGCGTTGAGGCACATATACCTGAATGCCAGGGGGTCGTATCCCTTCTTTTTGAGATCGTCAACAGTGTATGTGTTGCCAAGGCTCTTCGACATCTTCCCGTTGTCCACCAGCAGGAACTCGCCGTGCAGCCAGTACCGCACCGCAGGCTTGCCGAGCAGAGCCTCCGTCTGCGCTATCTCGTTCTCATGGTGCACAGGAATGTGGTCCACACCCCCTGTGTGTATGTCGAATTCGTCGCCGAGGTATTTCCTCGCCATTGCAGAGCATTCGATGTGCCATCCGGGATAGCCCATGCCCCAGCGGCTCGGCCACTGCATGATATGCTCCTTCGGAGCTTTCTTCCAGAGCGCGAAGTCGGCCGGATGCCTTTTTTCCGTGTTCACGTCGACCCTGGCTCCCGCTTTCTGGCCTTCCAGGTCAAGCCTTGACAGCTTTCCATAACCCTTGAATTTCATTATGTCAAAATAGATGCCGTCGCTCGTTTCATAACCGTACCCCTTTTCAACGAGCCCTTCGACGAACTCAAGCATCTCCTTTATGTGCTCGGTCGCTTTTGGGATTATTTCGGGCTTGTCTATATTGAGTTCCGCAATATGTTCCATAAAAACTTTTGTGTAATATTCTGCTATCTCCCAGGGAGATTTCTGCGTTTCCCTGGCCGTTTTGACCATTTTGTCCTCGCCTTCGTCCGCATCCGACACCAGGTGCCCGACGTCGGTTATATTCATGACATGCTTCAGCTTGTAGCCATTGTATTTCAATACACGCCTGAGGATATCCATGAAAATGAACGAACGCATGTTGCCGATGTGGGAATACTGGTAGACGGTGGGTCCGCATGAATAGATCTTTACCGTGTTTCCCTCGATCGGCCTGAACTCTTCTTTTTGCCTGGTAAGCGTGTTGTAGAGCTTCATTTTATCTTCTCCTCCCGTTGATTGTCCGATGAGTGGCTTCGCCGTATAGTCCGCACCTGTTACAGACAGCACCTTTCATCAGGTATCATGCGCATATGTGTCAGCGTCCCGTTCCTTTGCTTCAGGCATCCTGCGGCTTTGTGCCGGTGTCTGCCGCATCGGCGCCACTATCCTGCTTCCCTGAGTCAGAATCCCGGGACTCTGTGCCGCTGTCCTGTGACCTGTTGTCAGCGTCCTGCCCCCTGAGCCTTTCCCTGCATGCCTGGCGGTCGATCGCTGCCGCAGACCGGCCTTCCGCTGCCGCTTCCAGCATTTCTATCCTCTCGATGATCTTGCAAAGCTCCTGCGCGACCGGGTCGGGTATATTGATCTGGTCCAGTTCAATGGACGGCGCCAGTTTCCTGCCATCCTGCCTGACGACACGCGCCTTGACTCCTGCAACGGTGGAATTTGGCGGAACGTCGTTGAGAACGACGGAGCCGGAACCTATCATAGCATTGTCCCCGACCGTGATGGGTCCCAGGAGTTTCGCTCCTGCCCCGATCAGCACATTGTTCCCTACGGTCGGGTGCCTTTTCTTACCCTTTTCCTTACCCGTACCTCCCAATGTGACGCCGTGGTATATGGTACAGTTATCGCCGACCACTGCCGTCTCGCCGATAACAATGCCCATTCCGTGGTCTATGAACAAACCTCTGCCGATTTCGGCTCCCGGGTGTATTTCAATACCGGTGACGCACCTGGCAAACTGGGATACCAGCCTGGCAAGGAAAAACACTTTTTTCCTGTACAGCCAGTGGGCGATCCTGTGATAAATCAGGACGTGGAATCCGGGATACAGCAAAACGACCTCCAGAGTGCTTTTTGCCGCCGGATCCCTTTTCGCTATAGATCTTGCATCACTCAACAATCCCCTGAACATAAACCTTCCCCGCTATGATCACCAAACACGTTCCGGCCTGTCCTTCTTTGCCGGTGTTCCACAAGGCCGGGCAAATACTCCTGTTTGATCCTTTACAGAACTATATGCACATCGCGTCAAAATCGTGCCCGCATGCAGATCATTTTATCAGACTTATTACTGCTATATCCGCATATTTCCCCTGCATGCTGTATTTATTATACCCACATGCCGTACCTTTCCAACATTATATTCGCCTGTTTTCTCCTATGCAAAAACTCCGCTTCCGGACGAGAAGCGAAGTTGTGTCATGGTTTTTTCATTTTATCAAAATTTAGTCTAAAAGTAAACAAATAAGATGATCCGACCGGTATAAACATGTGAACGTAAATGAATAATATAACTGACGGCGGTTTGCATTTTCATATATCCTTTGAAAGGAAGTGATATGATTGGCTGAAAATGTTGAAAGATCGCAACGCTTCAGTATCGGGCAGTTGCTTGTAAGATGGCTGGTCGGCGCAATAGTGCTTGCCGTTACAGCATTCCTTACGCCGGGTTTCACGATATCGGGCATATGGCCTTTGATCATTGCCGCTGCAGTGATAGCGATACTTGATTATATCGTGGAGATGATCCTTGGTGTGGATGCCACACCTTTCGGCAGGGGACTGACCGGCTTTATTGTTTCCGCTGTGATAATCTACGTCGTCAAGTTCTTCGTCGCAGGCTACAATGTTACCGTACTTGGCGCAATACTCGGCGCTGTCGTGTATGGGATAATCAACCTGCTGATACCGGGGAGAACCATGTAACTTAATATGGGAGCAGATCCAACCGACATCATATAGAAAACTGCTGCTCAAAACATGCGCTCATACCGGCCGCATGCGTCTATCCGACTGAGGGGGCTTCCGCCCCCTCGATCATGTATCGGGGAGGGATATCGGCCGTGTGCCGTCCATGGATCACATCCGGCAAATGTGCAGCAATAAAGGGATGGCACTGCCACCCCTTTATGTAGGACCGCTTCACTCTTCTTCCGCAACAGACCTGGTGTCCTCTTCAGCCCCGGGGAAATCTGCTTTTTGAGGCGGGAAGAACTCGTCTATCGGGAATTCGATTGTGTCGAACAATCCGCACGCGTCTTCATCTGTTGCCGCTACGCACTGTTTGTTAGGAACGCAGAAGTCAAATGCGGGTATGAGAAGCTGGACATATCTCGCGAGCTTGACGATCGAGAAGAGGCCGATGGTCGCAACGACCCGTTTGCCTATCGTAAGATGCCTTTCCTCTCCTCTCAGCAGATCGGTGTCGTCAAAGTCGACGTCTTCAAGAAGGTCGCTGACAGTTGCGGGTATGCCCCTGTCGTTCCCGTCATCACAGGCGTTTTCAAGAACCTCCACGATCTTCGCATTGAGCGTTATGGGTTCGGCCACCTCTATCTTCGAGATGGGGAGGTTATCCTGCTGCAGTGCTGATGAGCCCTGATCATCAAGGCCCTTGTCAGCAAAGTGGGATTTGAATATCTTCACGTTGCCTTCCGAGCCGAACAGGATGACTTTCTTGTCGAACATGACTATGCCGGGGACCGTTATGACCCTTATGCCGCCGTTGCGCCTCGGTACGAAGAAGTCCAGCGTCACCTTGATGAAGAATTTGATGTCAACCGTGAAGAAACCTCTCTTGAAAGGCACTTCCTCCACATCGGAGAAAACCTTCACCACTTCGGCGCGCCTGGCCTTGACATTGATGGCGTTGTTGACCAGCCAGTTCACCTTGTCGGGGTTCTTGAAGAAAACTCTCGCATCTTCGATACAATCCTTCTCCTTGCATGAATCATATATTTTTTCTACCTGTATACAAACTGCCTCCCTGATCTTGCACAGATCCCGTTCGCTGATCAGGCCGGGAAGCACTTTATCATGTTTACCCATATTTATATCCCCCTTCGCACAAAAGTTTGTTTTTTCGATTTCCCTCTCATTTTCATAATATGTTGATGGTAAATATTTGTGATAGATTACGCGGCATAATGAATATAATTGCGCTATAAACCCTCATATATATTAAACAGTGTAGTTTAATTATGTGAGTGGTCAGACATGTTCAATTTTCATAACCGGCACTTCATCTTCAGGCATGCGGACGGGCTCGTACGTGATTTCTACTGTGACCACAGGCAAAGCATTTGCTGCAGCATCCTTGGCAGGAACGGCATATGGAGCGACGTCAGCATTATTGCAAGGGACGCGCACCAGTACTTCTATGCGGAGCTTGGCAGGGACAATTTTTATCACATACTGTACCAGGACAACAGCGGGAATATCAATTATTCAAAAACGGACGGACAATACTCGAAAACCTTCCCGGTCCTTGCCAGCAAGACGCCGGCGGTATACAACAAGCACCTGTATATCGCGCCGCTGGATGACGAGATCTACCTGTTCTATGTGCTGCAGCATGAAAACTCGTTCCTTCTCGCATACCAGACAGTTAAAAATAACAGGCCGGGTACGCCGAAAATAGTGGATTACGTTTCGGGGAACAGCATACCCTGCGCGGTTTTGTACGACTCCGACCAGAACATTTATGCATTCTACCAGTCCTATGACGGAAAATACCTGCAGTTGGGATACAAGAAATTCAGCACCGTGCGGAAGCACTGGAGCGATTTCACGGCAGTGACACGGTACCAGGGCAACTGCGAGTACCCGCATGCGACCATGGACCCGTCCGGCACGATCCACCTGTGTTACCAGAGGCGCGCGCCGAAGCTGTTCGAGTTGGTGTACCAGCAGAAAGCGCCGGACAAAAACCTCTGGTCTGCCGAGACCGTGCTGCACTCCTCCGTCCATCCGTTTGAGAACGCCTCGATCCTTCATGTTAACGGCAGGATCATCGTATACTGGGTCCGGAACGACGTAATATACTGGTGCGCCGGTTCCCCGGCCGGCGACGGCTGGACCAGGCCGGCCAGGTACGGCTACCAGCCCGGGCACAGGCTCCAGTGCGTCTGCTTCAAAGACCTGCTGGCCGGAGACAGTCCCGGACAGGGGGACGGTTCTTCACTTTCTCTTTCCCCCGGGATATTCCCGGGCGTAGTCTCCGATGGTTTCAATCTCGCGTTCATGGATACCGGGGACATCACCGGCGGGCAGCCGTTCCAACAGATCCCGCCGCCGTCAGCGGCAGCAACCGGAGATACTTCGGGAAGTGAGCTTAAATCGCTGGTCCTTAGTATTTTCAAAGAGATGCAGGACAGGATAAGCGAGATGAAAACCGAGTGGGAAGAAATCAAAAAGGAGATGCCGGGACTTACAAGCGCATATATGGAACTGGCAAAGGAAACCGAAAAGCTTTCGATCCGGCTCAACATGCTTGAAAACAGGCTGGCGCAGATAAACAGCCAATACCGAAGAACTGAACCTTCGCCAGGTACTGTAAAAGGGTCGGTACAGCCGGCTGCGGACAGGTTTGAGCCAACTTCTGCCCAGGGTGCGCCAACGGCTGAATCGAAGCATCCTGCATCAGTTTCCGAACAAGCGCCGGTTTCCGTTCACGGATCCGCACAGGCTGTACAGGGTGGTCCTGTCACGACTTCTTTTAAAGATGTGACGCATAACGGCATGAAACCCTCATCCACAGCAAAAGATCACCCTGCGGCGGATGATACCGCCGGCACCGTTCCGTCGGAAACAGCGTCCCATGAAGCACCTGCCGGGCGCCCGAAGATATCCCCCGAACCCGAATGGCTGAAGATATGGGAAGAGTGGAAGGAACCTAAGGAATGGAGCGAAGGAGGTTAAAAAAAGAGGACTGTCTGTAAAGACAAGTCCTCTGACATTTTTAATAAACCCGAAAAGCCGTTTCCCTATATTTTGACACCTAGCCCAAAAGCTAGGTGGGTGTCCTGTTGAAAGCTTCTGCCTCCCACCGCCGCACACGTACGGGACGTGTGACGGAATTAGCTTGTGACCTGACATCTGCTTCCAAACCCCGGACTCCCTTATTATCGTTAGCAGGTTCAAAATTATAGGTTATCCGGACATTTCAGGCTGATTTATATTCGCTTTTCACAGGCCGGTGATCCTGTCTGCATCGTCCTGGCGCCTTGCCCGCGCCGCTTCTGTGATTACATTATATCATCGATTTCCCGGCTCCAACAACACACAGGAGCCGCAATTACGCCTGTAATGCGCTGTTTAGTTCTCTCTGCCTCTGTTTTTCTTTATTGTTCAGATGATTTTGGAACCATTAAAAGGTATTTAATGGAAAAAGCGCCCCCGACTGCGGATACCGCAGCCGATCGGGCGACAGATCGAAAAATGGCCGACAATCGCAGCATGATCAATATATCTTGACATAATTGTTTTTCATCAAATGCGGTTCGATCTTGTATATCTCTCTTATTAC
>DAOSCC010000003.1:17277-29261 GCA_035361135.1 Clostridiales bacterium
CTATCTTGTTGAAAAGCGCTTCCTGAAGCACGATATCCTTATACTCGAGGGGGAACTTGAGGCAATACCCGCAGCCGCCCTTGGCGATCTGGCAAGGGGTCGGGACCACCTCGAACACATATCCCTTTTTCTCCAGGATGGAGCTCAGCTTCAGTGCATAATTACCCGAATCCAGCGTGGCAACGGCGTACATTTGAACACTCTCCCTTCATTATATTTTATTTGGGGAGTGCCCGTCATGTGCCTCAACCCCGGTTTCGTCACTTCTATATGCCGATTCTGTGCTCCCTGGCATAATAGAACAGGTACTGCTGGGCAAAGCCTGCATACTGCCCGAATTTTTCTGCGGCAAACCGGTGTATTTCGGAAAAACTTGCCTCACGGCCAAAATAAAGCTCCTCCATCACCCGTTTGACCCAGACATCCACGGGAAAGACATCATACCTGGCGCCGCTGTACAGGAGCACGCAGTCGGCGACTTTGCCGCCGACACCCTTGTACTTCATAAGTTCTTTACGGGCATCAGCCGTCTGCATCTCTGCAAGCCTGCCTGTGTCGAACCCGGACTCTGCGACCGCGGCAGCCGTTTCATGTATATAACCGCACCTGTAGCCCGCCCGGCATTCGGAGATCTGCTCAAGGCTGCAATCTGCAAGGGTCTGTGCGTCGGGGAAACTGTAATATGGCTTTCCCGCATATTCCAGTTCAGTACCGAACAGCCTCGATATCTCCGATATGATTTTCATGATCCTGGGTATCCTGTTGTTTGCTGATAAAATGAACGATATCAGGGTTTCCCAGGGTTCCTGCTTTAAAATGCGGATCCCTCTGCCGAATTCCACGGCCTTTTCCATGATCTCGTCCGTCGTTACCGCTTTTTTGATCAGGCCGTAGTCCCTGCCAAGGTCGAAATAGTCGAACCAGATCTGTTTGAAGTCCTCCGCCGTCACATTGTCCAGTTCCAGGACGCCGGGACGGTAAAGCACATTGGCGACCTTTCCCCTGACAACGCCGGTATAGCTGCCGTCAGGCTCCCTGTACCACCTGAAGCACTGTCCGCATTCGAATATGTGGACCGGGTCGAAATCGCGTATCCCCTCTACCCTGACGCCGTTTCCTTCTTCATATATGTCATATCCTTTGTAGTGCATGGCATCCTCCGCTGATGAACGTCGCGACATATTTTACTGAAACAATTAATACCCTTCCTGTTCCGTCGAAACACGGCCGACGAAAGGAAATTTTGAGCAGCCGTAGAATTTTTTCAGCGATCATGTGTTATAATCATATAAAGTCCGACTCGATTGTGATTGTACCACAACTGATTACTTAACAGGGAGAGGGGCAGCATGAAAGAAAAGATCTATACAATACCGGTAACCGAAGCATTCAGCGAGGATTGCGAATGTCCGCTGTGTCTGCTGGAAAGCAGGCTGGAGAAAGAATATATCGACTATTATCTTGGCCCGTCCCTGATGGAGCCGGACTGCCGGATCGATACGAATAAAAAGGGATTCTGCCGCAGACATTATGAACTGCTGTACAACAGGCAGGAAAACCGCCTGGGGCTTGGCCTGATAACGGATACGCATATCAGGGAGCAGCTGGAGAGGCTTAAGGACGCCGCTGAGCCACTGCTTGGCGGGCACGGCAGTTCCAGGGGGCCGGGGTTTTCGTTCGGATCCCTTGCGTCTAAATTCGGCCCGAAAGCCCAAACCGACTCGGGACCGGCGTCGAAGCTCCTGAAACTGCTGACGGAACTGGAAAACAGCTGTACCATATGCGGCCGTCTCGAATATACAATGGACAGGTACCTGGATGTTGTCATGTACCTTTGGGCTAAGGAAAGCGACTTCAGGAAGACTTTCTCGGAGAAAAAGGGATTCTGCCTGGTACACTTCAGAATGCTCATCCAGGCGGCGGAGAAGTATCTGAACGCCGACAAAAGAAAAGAGTTCCTCAGGATCCTGGCGCAGCAGCAGCTTGAACATATGGACAGGATCGAGAAGGAACTGGAATGGTTCACAAAGAAGTTCGACTACCGCTACAACGACGCTCCCTGGGGCAACTCCAGGGACGCTTTGCCGCGCAGCATACAGAAGCTCAAGGGTTACTGCAGCCTGAAGTAAAACTCACCCCACCTGGATATATGAGTTCCCATCCAGCGGGATGAGCACCTGCAGCGGCACGCTCCCGTCCATCCTGCCAACCGTATATATCGTGTAGAAACGTCCCTCCAGCAGCTGTATATTCGGCACATACAGGAGAGTAGTGTCGGTGTTGCTTTGCTTTATATAGAAAATATACGTTCCGGCAGGAACAGACAAGTAATTGGTGACCATTCCGAATGATACATCAGTGAACAATTCAGTACCATTCGACAAGGTCAGGTCCATATCAGGGCCGTCCGGCACCAGGTTGCCGAACCGCAGATACAGGCGCCCCGGCGGCACCTGGACCACTGTTTCGAAAAACGGCCTGATGCTCAATGCCGGTGGGACGCCCATAAGCGCCACCGTATTTATCGATCTTGCAGGTATCTCGATTACGGCATCCAGCAAAACCGGCCCGGTAGTCCCCGCTGCAAATACTGTCATATTGTAGCTCCCCGGGACCACCTGAAAGTATTCGGTAAAGCCCTTATACGGCAAGCTTTGGGCTATCAGGCTCCTGTTGGCATAAATGTCGACAGGCTGCAAGCCCGGCACTGCATTCATGAGCCTTATATATGAAAATTGCTGTCTCTGGTTTTGAAAAGACGGTCCCTGGTATTGGCTCCGCTGCCTCATGCACGGCATATCCGCCGGAACATATGCACAGGGCGGAAACATCGGTCTCATCCCGCCGCTGAATCTTCCGGCGGTATGAAATAAACTGCCATTTTGCATCCAAATCACCTTCCACGGCTGAATAAAAACACCGGGGACGCAGATCCCCGGTATCATTATATTTTCCGACGCCATTAAAGGTTACGCCGCGGATAAGGTTATGCCGGCACCAGCAATATGTCCCGGCCAGGGACATGTCCGCACCCGGCATTCCGCGCGGCAGCCTGGCATGCGTCCTTTCATTGCCGACTCTCCCGCATCCGTTTCCGTATTACTGTTTTTCGACCACAAGGCTTTTAACTGTTACATTGAATTGCTGGATATTCAGGGCAGTGAGCCGCTCGATCTCTTCGGATACCTTCTGTTGGAGTTCCCGTACCAGGGCGCGGATCGGGTAACCATACTTAAGTATAAGGTCCATTTCCATGTAGATGCCGTCAGGTTGGTTCTCCGCCCTGAAACGCGATATCCTGCTGACTCCGCTGAAGCCGCTGACAACGAATTCGACGATCTGGTAAATAGTATAATCGGATATGGTATAGCTTCCAAGATAACTGAACGTAGGCCTTACAACGGATTTCTCGCCGTCCGGCTGGAAACTCAGCTTTCCCTTGCGGCGGAATATCTGCAGCGGATCGAGGAAATAACCTGAAAAGTCCTTCTTTATCTCAAAGGCAGGGACCGGTATGACATGCTTGCCCTGTTCCCTCCTCGTTGCGAGCGCCTGCTTTATCTCGAACTCGTCGGCAACATCCTCAATGTGGATGCGTTCACTGACTTCAGGCAGCCCAAGCCTTTCGGCGATCTTGTCCACCATGCCCTCAGACGTGCCGAGGATCATGATGGCTTCCGGCTGGTGCTGCTTTATTGCTCTTTTAACTTCATCGACATGGCCGTCATCGGTGAAAAGGGCCCGCTTGATGGAACCTACCTTCGTTTTTTCCTTTTTGGCCGAATAGCCTGCAATGACCCGGTTTTCTTTTATAAAAAGGCCATCGTCTATTATATACTGTATTCCTCTTTCCCTTGCTACCCAGGACGCCCTGTGGCTTTTACCCGTGCCGCTGGCACCTGTGAAACCGACTACCCGCAAACGGACGACCTCCCGATGTTGCTGATATACTATATATTATCAGATGGCTCACAGGCTGACAACGAAAAAAACCCGTATAAAAGGGAAAAAGAGAGTCGCTGACTCTCTTTTCTTTCCCCGGATCTTATCATTTGTATGCTCGCCGATTTCATCTCTTGTTTCTCTTGGACGTTTATCTTTTGTAAGAAAACTGTATAATATAATAACTATATTATGTACTTGTTCCGGTGAATTTATACATTATATTGTGTTACACGTATATTTTATCATCTAAAGCGAGAATGTCAATATAATTAATAAAAATTTTTGTAAAATTTCGATTGTAGAAATAATTCCCTACTTCTGCGGTGTTTCAACGAGGCGATGTTTTTTCGCCTCGTTACATTATATGTTTTAAAAAATGGTTAGTTACTGCGTCAAATCAACATCAGGGGGATGATGGAGCCGATGTCCGTCACGCATTCATCAGAAAGCTGCACGACGGTTTTGTTTCTTTCAGACAGGAACGAGACCATCGAATTGAAGCCCTTCAACTTTTCGATACAGCCGTTGATCGCACATACACTGCCGGATATCATGCCGCAGGCTCCGCCTATGAAACCGTGGTTCAGCCCGGGAAGCCTGATCGAATCCCCGCATTCCAGGTAGAGAACGTCGATCCCTTTCTTCCCGGCGGCCCTTTCGATACCGGAATCGGTGGTGATAATGGAATTTTCGTCCACGGGAAGGATCGAGCATTTTGAATAACCCTGCTCCACATGTATGGGTTCGATGCCTAACCGTTCCATGAAGGCCTTGATTTGCGGGTCGGTGTATTTCAGGTTGTGGAAGTACCATTTTCCGACCCTGGCGACATTATATGCAATATCATACGGGTATTTCGACATCAGGGCGCTTTGGCCCATTACCATCCGGAATCCGTATGCGTCAAGCTTCGAGACAGCTTCTGCATCAGTGCCGGGGGCGTAGACGATCATATTTTCCCCTATATGATGCAGCATCATGTCCGGATGGCACGAAACGGCCTCATAAAGCCCGGGATGCGGGCGAAGCCTGACAAGCTCGATACCGAGCGCACGCAATGCATTTTCAGCTTTCCGGCTTATCCTGCCGTCAACGACAGCCAGCCCCACTTTGCCTTCCGGCAGATTCGGTTCCTGTATGAATTTCATGGCACGCTCCGCCTGGACCTAATAATTAGCATCGATTATTTACATCATATTATCACAAATCAGTCTTTATATACATAATATACAAGGTAACACTTGTTCGCTGCCAACCTTCATCTGCAGCACGACAACAGAGCGTTACTAACCGTCGCCTGCCGCGGCTGGCGCCGGTTATTCAAATAAAAGGCCGGCGGCTGAATGCCCCGGTCCTTTTGTTTTCTAATGAATTTTTCAATGCTTTTTTGAAATAATAATCCGGAAAACGATGCAAAATAAACGTATCAAAGCATATGTCCAAAAGCCACCAAATCTACCGGGGAGGAACTGCCATGACGACTATCAACTGTTCCTTGAACTGCAAACATCAGAAAGACGGCAGTTGCATGCTTGAAGATGCCGCATCCGACACCCTGTCAGTGGATACGGACTGCGTCTTTTTTGAAGAAAAGCATGACAAGGCCGGCAGTTCAGCGTCTTCACGGTCTTCTGAATGATAATGGCTTCATCGGGAATAATATCGAACGTAATAATAAGCAAAGGAGATGTTTATATGAACAGGACACCTTTGGACAGGCTCGCGCTCGTGCTTTTGATCATCGGCGCGCTGAACTGGCTTCTCGTTGGCGTTGCAGATTATGATCTGGTGACCGGGATTTTTGGAGGAAATCTGTTTACCGGGGATATGTCCCTTTTCAGCAGGATAATTTTCGCTCTGGTCGGTGTCGCAGGCCTGTATTCGATTTCCCTGCTGTTCAGGGAAAGTCCCGCCGCTGAAAGGGAATAGCAGCCGAACAATTATTTACCGTCATAAATCCTCTCTGCAATACAAATCATAATAATGCGCTGCAAAACAAAAACGGCGGCGAAAATAAACGAGGAGGGAACTATATGGCAAACAGCAGAAGCAAAACGGCTTTTGAGAACATGAAGTACGAAATAGCCAGCCAGGTTGGCGTAAACCTGAAACAGGGCTATAATGGCGACCTCGCTTCGAGAGACGCCGGAAAAATAGGCGGCAATATTGTCAAGAAGGTTTTTGAGGCTTACACCGGGAACACCTATCAGATTGAGAAAAAGTAAGGACGACTGGAAGCAGGAACTGAAATAGCAGGATAAAGGATCAAAAACACAAGGGCTGTCGATTATCGGCAGCCCTTGTGCTATATGCGGCACAGTACTGTAATATGCTGTACATTCTGTTTGCCTCATCGATTCTTTTAGCTCCGGGCATTTTTCAAATACTTTTCAAAACGCACCTGCAGTATCCCGGCATAATACACGCAGTTTGAAAATAACTTTATTGGGGGAGGTTTTGTATGCGGAAACTGCTGCTGCCGGTAGTCGTCTTCTTCGTGATCCTTTTTTTCTTATATCTGCCTGATTTGTTCCCATCCTGCGCATGCTGCGGCAAAAAGAAGCCGAGGCCCTTTTTCAGGATCCACAAGGCCGTCAGTCTCAGTCCCGGCTACAAGGGCTGCCGCTCCGTCTGCACCAAATGCTGCAGGAAACACGACCTTAAAGACCTGAAAGACCTTGACAGACTGATCCGGGTAAACCGGAAAGTCAGGATAAGCAGGCTTTCGGATGATTTTTGATTTATGGGCGGTCAATCGCTATATCTCGCCGATAAATGCTTCCGTTTCATATTCAAACGATACTTTTCCGTCTGCCGCGTATTTGTCAAAGAGCATTTCCAGTTCCGCCATCAACGGTTCAGCATTCCTCATTTCCCTGTTCGGTTCGATCCCGATCGCCCGGCTTCCCCTTTCCAGCAGCAATGCCGTAAGTATCCCGGTTCCCGAGCCGATATCGGCAATGACGGACTCTTCCGAAAACCCTGCATTTGCGTAAAGGTAATCGATAAATTCCTTCGGATATCCCGGCCTGTATTTTACGTAATTTTCAACGCGATCTGAAAATCTCTCGGTACTTTTCTTCAAAACAAACCACCCTGTTCAAAATTAGTGTTATTGCAGCCGCTTTCCTGCCAGTATATCCGGCGATTATCATTTTGTCAATTTATTACATTCAAGTCTTTTTTTATATTGTAAAATATTATGACCCGGCCGCCGGGCCGGGTCACAAAATTCAATTCCTGATCTTACTCCTCATCGTCCTGTTCCCAGTTGTGGTAGACGTTCTGGACGTCGTCCATGTCCTCGAGGCTGTCGATGAGCTTCTGCATCTGCTCTATCTGCTTCGGATCCGTAAGTCTCGTCGTTGTGGTGGGGATCATCGACACCTCGGCTTCCATGAACTCATAGCCCCTGGATTCCAGTGCTTCCCTCACAGCCGAGAAGTCTCCGGGCGCAGTGATTATTTCATAATATTCATCCCCGGCGGTCATGTCTTCGGCGCCTGCTTCCAGCGCTTCCATCATCAGTTCGTCCTCTGATACCTTGTCGGATTTCTCTATCACGATGACGCCCTTCTTGTTGAACATGAACGATACGCTTCCCGTCTGGCCCAGGTTCCCGCCGAATTTGTCGAAATAGTGCCGGATGTCGCCGGCGGTCCTGTTCCTGTTGTCTGTGGCGGCTTCAACTATGACTGCCACTCCGCCCGGTCCGTAGCCCTCGTACACGATCTCCTCGTAGTTCGCGCCATCGCCTTCTCCGGCAGCCTTCTTTATGCTTCTCATAATGTTATCATTTGGCATGTTGGCTGCTTTGCACTTGGCAATAACATCCTTGAGCCTTGAATTCGAATCAGGGTTCGGGCCCCCATGCTTTACCGCGATAGCGATTTCTCTGCCCAGTTTCGTGAATACTTTTCCCTTCTGGGCATCCATCTTTCCTTTTCTGACTCTGATATTTACCCATTTTGAATGTCCTGACATTATCTTACCTCCATTGCTATATTGCCATCTTCAGGAAATATATTTACACGACCGCCGTAATGGCATAATATACTGATGGCAGAATGTTAAAATATGGTATATTTAATGTTTACAGGAAATTACTTTCTGTAATATATGATACCATATAGCGCTTAAAAGATAAAGGGTGAGCTTGGTATGGTCCTGCTGCGCATCGCATTGGCAGCCGTAGTGGTACTGGCGGCTGCGCTGGCGTTTGTTTCGCTTTGCCTGATAAAATCAAACAATAATGCAAAGCTGCTGAAAAAACAGTTTGATTCAGCCATCGAGGCCAACAGCAGGAGGACCGGCTTTTTTTCAAGCATGGTGCACGAACTGAAAATGCCGCTCAGCATAATCCTTGGGGCAGCCCAGCTCATCGAGATGAAAAGAAAAAGCGAACGCCAGGATGAAAACGGCATGGAGAAACATATCGCTGCGATAAAATGCAATTGCTACAGGATGATGAGGCTGACGGGCAATCTCCTCGACCTTGCAAGATCGGAAGCAGGGTATCTTGTGCTGAAGCCCGTGAACTGCGACCTGTGCAGGCTTCTTGAGGAAATAGTGCGGTCTGTCCGTCCTTACGCAATGAAAAAGCAGATCGGCCTTGTGTTCAGAAGCGCCCATGACAGTATAGTCGCTGCCGTCGATATAGAGAAAATGGAAAGGATAATGCTGAACCTGCTTTCGAACGCCATCAAATTCACTGATCCCGGCGGTTCGGTCATAGTGTCCGCATACTCGGCTGACGGGCGTGTATTCATCTCCGTAAAAGATACGGGCGTCGGCATCCCCCCTGACCGGCAAAACGACATTTTCGGCCTTTACAGTCAGGCAGGGATCCACAGCGCGGAAAAAGAAGGATCCGGCATAGGCCTGTACCTGGTAAAAGCCTTTGCCGAACTGCATCATGGAAATGTCAGGCTCATCAGCGAAGAGGGAAAGGGCAGCGAATTTATAGTAGATCTGCCATCCGGAACGGTCACATCCTCGCCGGAAGTTTCGGATGCCGGTGAATTCGGGATCAAGGCCGGTGATGCCGTAAGCATTGAATTCTCGGGCGGCCATTCAGTTTTAAGTTAAATGCTGTACTCAAATGCAGCAAATCTTATGATGAGAGTAATAAGCATGCAAAGCTGTGACCGGCAGCGATCATGGATTATGTGAAGCAGTCCTTCGGCAGTCACAGGCAAAAGATATAGCTCAGCAGCCTTATTTCAGGTGATAATCACACTTCTTTTGTAATATATACCCTCCCGCCTGCACTGATGCGGGCTCGTCCGTTTGACGCTTCCGTCACCATGGCTGAGAAACGATCGGATTCATCAACCGGAACATATACTTCCATGGCCACATTATCCGTATATATGGTATCTTTTACGCTGTAACCTTTCGAAGCCATTGCCGCCTGAAGCTTTCCAAAGAGCGAATAATCCGTTGTTACGCGGGCTTCGACGCACAGCATCTTCCTGACTATTCCGGCCGCCTCAATGCCCAATGCGGCGCTTTTGCCATATGCCCTCACAAGGCCTGATGCACCCAGCAGCGTGCCTCCGAAGTACCTCGTAACAACAACGGCCACATCCTGCACACCCGTCTTTTTTATAGCTTCAAGCACAGGCAGTCCCGCAGTTCCCGAAGGTTCGCCGTCATCGCTGAATTTCTGCACGACATTGTCCGCACAGATATAGTACGCATAAACATTGTGCGCAGCATCCCAATACCTGGCTTTCAGCCCGTTTATGAAATCCTGCGCTTCCTGTTCCGAGGACACTGGTTTTACGGTGGCAATAAAGCGCGACTTCTTTTCTTCGATTTCGGCAGCCGCTTCCTTCGAAACGGTCAGATAATCCTTCCTCATAGTTTTTACGGTTTTCCTCCGTTATATTGATTGCGCCCGTTGTATTATTTCAGGATCCCTCCGCCGCAACGGACTTTCACCGTCAAGGTCGCGCGCATGCCGCGCGTACAACAATAAATGGCAGCATTGTCTGCTGCCACTTATTTTACCACATAGCAAAGATACCGTGTTGTATTTATTTGAACACCACCCGGTCCTATACGGCAAACGTCCCGGCGAGTGTATCCAACACTGCTGTCCCGGTACTTTCCGGTCTTTCTGGTTCTAAACGGCTACAGATGCAATATCCCTGTATTTCCTGTAAGACAAATTCAAAAGCGCCTTGTCCTGGCTGTAAGTGACAAGTTTCATGGCCTCGTCGATATCAAAATATCCTCCGTCGACGAATTTTTCATGTTCATTGATTTCATATTGAAGACTGTCAGTACGCATGATGTACCAGATGATTTTGTTACAGACCGGTTTCTGACGTGTTACGGAATAGAACTCGTAATTGGTGTGACCTGCCGTTGAAATTATCTCCGCCGTTATGCCGCCTTCGGCTTTTACCCTGGCGAGAGCGACTTCGTTCGGAAGTTCGCCGTTTCTGACGACGCCTTTGGGAAATACCCATTCTCCTTTTTCGTTCCTGAGGAGAAATACCTTGTTGCCGCAGAAGACTATACCTCCTGCGCAATTTCTGACTATCATATAAAGGTCCCTTCCTTTCGCCGGCCAGCTTGTGATTCGCCGTTACTCTATTATTATGATACCCTAATTGCAGATTTTAATCAACTTGCTAGAATGTTCATGGTATAATTTTTATCCCGTTTATCCATAAAAACCATCACAAAAAATATGTATCACGAGACATTACTGCCATCAGCCTTTTTAACCCAGATATTAAAGTTTTTCCTAGAGCATTTGGACTATACCGCATCCATATACACGCAGCGGCATGAATCACATTACAGGCGTAATCGTGCCCGGCGTCGGCAAACCACATATCAGCCCAAGGCTGCGTTTCGGATCCTGTCCGTCTCTTTGCCGTCAAGTCCGTATATCATGCAAACCATTTCATCTATCTCACTGAGCAGTTTTTCCGCCATGGCACCGCCGCAGAAGTTTTGCTGCAGCTTTTCAGCCCGCCGCGCAAGCTCCTGTTCCGTCTTTTTATCGGTCCTTACCAGCGGCAGCTGCTCAAGCATGAACTTATTGACGGCAATATATCCTCCCGCAAGATGCCTTTCATAAAACTTCTCTCTCAGGTACCATGACATGAACCTGCTGTTCAGCAGCGCCAGCAAATAGAACGGGTCCGTCCCCCCAAAACCGTAAATCGCATACGTGCCGACTCCGATCGCCAGCGGCTCCCTGCTGTAATATGCCTCCAACTCTTTTGTCATCCCCGCGATGCATATCTTTTCGCTGCACCATAGTTTCCACTTGCTGTCAGCTATTTTTTCACCCTTTAAGATATACGGGTTTTCGTATATCGTCCCCATATACCGTACTTTGCTGCGATCGAGGCAATACCTGTCTATAGAGCCGCTGACAGCAAACGGTATAGCGTTGCCGCATCCGTCGCTCATGGGGTGTTCTTCCCTCAATGTGGCATCTGCAGCACGTTGCGCCTCTATTATGCACTCTTTCAGGACGGCAGCCTGAAAACCTGCAGCGCCAGATGCGATTTTTATATTGTGATCCGCAAATGTTTCATACTGCCTGGTTTTTGACCTGCTGAAAAAGCGGCGGGTCTCCAGTTGCTGCAGGCTGTCTGCGGCATACTCGAGCAAACCGTCATGGCTGCTGTATCTGTCGGTGCCACATACTCCAAATTCATCTGTACTGCCGACTCCGGTACATCCGGTCTTTCCCGGATCGCTGCAATTCGTATATATGCAGCAAGAATCACTATGCACCGAAGCACGGCAGCTCCCAGCATCATTCCGGGTCCTCGTGCCGATGATTTCCTTTTTGCCCGCTTCGCACCTGTTCCCTGTCACAATGACGGGATAAACTCCGACCCCGGAAAACACATTTAAGTCTGAAACGCTTATGGTGTACCTGAGCCCGTTTTCCTTGAGATATTCCAGGACCGGCATGGCATACTGCGATACCAGGAGCTTGTTGGGAACTATCCAGCAGTATACTCCTTTGCCGTTAAGCCTGCGGATCCCGTCCAGCAGGAATG
>DAOSCC010000003.1:29361-31139 GCA_035361135.1 Clostridiales bacterium
ATCCAGCAGTATACTCCTTTGCCGTTAAGCCTGCGGATCCCGTCCAGCAGGAATGCGGCATATATGTCAAATGAGCCCTTGAGCTGCGGAAATTTCTTTTTCAGTGCCCGCCTCATCCCACGGCCGCTCCTCGATCCCTCCACGGCTGAAACATAAGGCGGGTTGCCTATTATTACATCGAAACTGCAAACATCATACTCAAATAGGCTGTCAGCACATGAAACATTGCATTTGAAACCGTTCTCCTCTATCGTATTGCACGTTGCACCTGCATCATGGGTCGCGCTGTTCATGGTTTCTGCGTAACTCTTCGCGTAGCCCGGCTCTTCCGCCTCACTCCTGTACCGTTCATATTCAGTGATCAGCTCATACCAAAGCCGAAGCCTGGCGATCTCTACCGCTGTTGCATCGATATCGGCGCCATGGATGCTGTTTGCCACAGCATTGTACTTCAGAACGAACGGATGCCTGTCTTCCGCCATGAACGGACGCCTGTCCGGGATCGGCCGGCAGCATGCAGCCGTATCCGGTGAAGTCCTGCCGCTGCAGCCGCTTTGTGCAGAACCGTCCCCTATGAATCTGCCGGATCTGTCCCCTGTATATCCTGCGGAACTGCCCCTGATATACCAGGTGATGCCGGACCTGAGCCTGACGATTTCATCGAGCATGCCGCATATAAATGCGCCGCAGCCGACAGCCGGATCGAAGACCCTGATGGTTTCAAGTGCCCTGTCGGCTCCAAGGAGCAACTCGCGGTCAACGTCCGTATTGTTTTGCACATCTGCCGTTATACGTTCCATAAATCTCAGGGTGAGATCGAATGAAAGTCCGGTGGAATTGGAAAGATAATGCGCCAGGCTCTCTCTGCACATGAACCTGACAACTTCGGGCGGTGTGTAAAAAACGCCGGAACCCTTTTTATGGCTGATTTGCAGGGTGTCGGTATAGAGCTTCGCCAGGACATCCGGATTAGGTATGCGGTCTGAAGAAACATTATGAAAACGGGCAGAATTGCCGGAAATGCAGGCTGTCCTGCCGGAATCATCATGTACGCTGCCGATCTTTTCATATATACTGCCAAAGGCTTCCCTGTACCTGCTTCCCCAGTCAAAACCCATACCGCAAGTCCTCCGGCGTTACCTGCTTCCCGTATGGCCGAACCCTCCGCCCCTGTCCTCGCCGATGCTTCTCGGGTCCGGATGCGGCACGAATTCGGCCCGCTTATGTTCGCAGAATACCATCTGCGCGATCCTCTCGCCCTTTTTTATGTATATGGTCCCATACGGATTGCCCTGCCTGTCAATGTAAATTTTCTGTCCCAATACCGCAAGCGGCGCAGCGTTCGTCACCACCGGACCGCAATGCCGGCCCAGGTATGTTCCAAGATCGACTTCCTCGTAATTTTCCCGCAGTTCATCCAGCAGTTCCGGGTTCACAGCTACCTGGTAAGGGAGGTTCGCGATGTTGTATGTGTTCTGTATTATGATCCCGACAGTATCACGGTAGTCGCTGTCGATCGTTCCCGGGCTGTTCGGTATCCTTAGTTCGGTCCTGACCGACAGGCCGCTTCTCGGCCTTATCTGGGCTTCCAGGCCAGTATCGATGGCCATCGAAAAATCCAGCGGCATTATCCTGGTCTCGCCCGGCCTGATAGCCATATCCATCGTCGCAAACAGGTCGCAGCCCGCAGCATGGTTAGAAGCATACTGCGGTATCTTGCCCTCGCCCCAGACCTTGATATACACCCTGACTTTGTTCTCCATGCGCTCTCCTCCTCT
>DAOSCC010000004.1:0-28857 GCA_035361135.1 Clostridiales bacterium
TAACTGGACAGGCAATACCGTCAGCTTACTGACATTTTGCGGCGGCGTAAACAATGAAGATATCTACCTGATATACAAGAGAGACATTTTGTACATTACGGCTGCAGCAGGCGAGGTACTTGTTACTACCCTGCAAGGTACGTACAGGAGCCGCGAATCGCTGAATTCGTGGATCAAAAAGCTGGACAGCGGTGACTTCTTCAGGTGTCACAGAAGCTACATAGTGAATATTGAAAAAATAGAAAAAATATCTCCATGGTTTAATGGCGCTTACAACTTAAAACTTAAAGACTGCCGGGACATCATACCCGTGAGCAGAGAAAATATGAAAACCCTGAAAGACATATTCGGGATATGATTTAGCCGGAGGCGGCATAGATGGACCATTTCAGCTTAATAGACAATACAGTCGTGACAGAAGGGATAAACCGCCAGTCTGCTGTCATCATTACGGCAGACTGTATCATAAAGGCTTTTACCGCTGATGCTGCGGAAAAAATAAGGATCATATTCGGCAAAGAAATAAAAACCGGCGACTACATACCTGATCTCCTGGATCCTGATGAAAAGTTCAGACTTAAAGAACTTGTCGGACATGCTCTTCGCGGCAGCACCCTGAGAGCTTTGGTAAAGTGCCATGGCGCCGGGAACGGAGACAGTCTGGCCGAACTGTATTTCAGCCCGGTTTATGAAGACGTTGGCAAAGCGACGAGTGTCTGCATTTCTTTTTGGCCCATAAGCGAATCCTTCCACGATGAAATAAGAGCAGAGCATCCTGAAAACAAATTCCGCGAGTTGCTCAACAACACGGCTGACCTGGTAATCGTCTCCTATATTACGGGCGACGGGAAACCGGGCCCGATAGTAGAAGTCAATGACACTGTCTGCAAAATTCTCGGGTATACCAGGGAAGAACTGCTTTCCAGGCGCCTATTCGAGCTCTGGGAACATATTGACAAGGATAACGTGGAACATATTGCTGAAGAGTTGATGAACGGCGGGAAAGTGTCTTTTGAGATGGCTCTTTTCACAAAAAATGGAAACCGGATCTATACGGACGCCAGCATCCGCATTCTCGAATACAGGCATGCGAAAGTAGCTCTGACTGTAGCAAGGGACATTACAATGAAAAAGCTCACTGAACAGAAACTGATCGAAATAAACAACAAACTGACGAAAGCGCTCAAACAACTGGAACTGGCTAAGGAGCAGCTTATGTACAGCGAGAAACTGGCGTGCATAGGCCAGCTTGCAGCAGGCGTCGCACATGAAATAAACAATCCCCTTGGCTTTATATGCAGCAATATCGAAAGTACCAGGAAAAACTACGAAGACTTCAAAGAAATCCTGTCCGAATACAGAGATTTTACCGCGCAGGTGCCGGACCTTTCCACGGAAGGCATCCTTGAGGGAATGCGGAGGCTGAATGTCCTGGAAAGCGAAAAAAACCTGGATTACATGCTGAAGGACCAGGATGACATGTTCGATGATATTGATGACGGCCTGAAGAGGATCAGTGAGATCGTCACGGGACTCAGGGCATTTGCAAGGCGGAGCCGGGAAAATGCATTCGAGGAATATGATTTGAACAAAAGTATACATAATGCTCTGCTCCTGGCCAGGAACGATATAAAATACCATGCCGACGTAAAGCTGAATCTTGGTGTAATCCCGATGATAAAGGCAATAAGCAGCAGGATCGACCAGGTCCTTCTGAATATCATCCTCAATACGTCATACGCCATCAAAGAAAAGAAAATGGAAGGACCTGGACTGATCACGATAACAACGGATGCAGAAGGCGGATTTGTACGGTGCAGGATCGAAGACAACGGCATAGGCATGGATGAAGAAGTCCAGGGAAGAATCTTCTATCCGTTTTTTACCACGAAACCCCCCGGGCAGGGTACAGGGCTCGGGCTCAGCATTGCCTATGATATCGTCGTGAATCAGCATGGCGGGCAGATACTTGTGGAAAGCAAGCCGATGGTCGGCTCATGCTTTACCATACTGCTGCCGGTTGACCGGATCAATTCGGAACAGGAGATCTGCAATGAACAAAAGCATATTGTTCGTAGACGATGAGAGGCCGATACTGGCTGCGCTGAAAAGAGTGTTCGCCGGCAAAGGTTTTGATATTTTTATTGCGGAAAGCGGGGAGGAAGCGCTGTCCTTCCTTGAGAAGAAAGTAACGGATCTTGTGATCACCGATGTCAGGATGCCGGGAATGAACGGCTATCAACTGCTCAAAGAGATCAGGGCAAACTACCCGTCGATCATAAGGGTGGTGTTGAGCGGCTACAACGATGAAGACCTGGTGATCCGGATCCAGAGGGAGAGCCTTGCAAAACGGTATCTTTTAAAACCGTGGAAGAACCAGGAACTGATACGGACTGTCGAGCAGATATTCAGTGTTGAAGAGGCCCTTAAAAAAAGAAACCTTTTGGAACTTGTGAACAGGATCGAATTCCTTCCTTCGCCGGGCGATATCTGTATCCGGCTGAACAGGCTGGCGGAGCAGGATGCCGGTACCGATGAGATAGCAAGGACTATAGAGTCCGACCAGTCTCTCACGGCGAAAATACTCCAGGTGGCCAATTCATCGGGCCAAGAAATTAGGACCGGATCCGTAAGGCAGGCGATCGATTATCTTGGGCTCAACAATGTAATGAACATACTGCTGAGTGCGGCAGCATTCAATAATGACAGGGCGGTCAGCAATACGTGCACGAAGAAAGACATCGAAGTGCTCTGGAAACATGCGGTATTAACAAATGATATCCTGGCGTACCTTTACAGGCGGATCGCAGGGCACCCAATACCCGATATGTGTTCCATGGCAGGATTGCTTCATGACATCGGGAAGGTCGTACTGATACATAACTATACCGGCAAATACCTCAATGCTGCCGCAGCCATCAGGAACATGAAAGATATGTATTACTATTATGAAAAAATGGAGTTCATCGATATAACTCACCAGGAGATCGGCGCATATCTTCTGAACTGGTGGGAACTTCCCCAGGTCATGGTGGAGTCGGCGTTATATCATCACGATCCCCTGGATGAAAACGTGACGGACAAAGAATTGATGTGTTTGCTTAACGCTGCTGACACCTGCTCCTGGAACTTCATTTACGGGGGCGGGAATCTGACTGTCGACCCGAAAGTACTGGAGCAGCTTAATGTTACAAGGGATGACCTGGACCGGATCATCAGGGAATTGCAATTCTGCAGATAACCGGACTGAATGCCGTTCATCATGGAAAATCTACCATTCATACCCGATTTTCTACATTTCACGGGAAAAATCACAAATTCAATTCGCAATGTTATATTATTACGCTGACTGGCAGGCTTATCCATATACTGATATTTCAATCTGCTGATAAACCTGCACAAGAGGTTCTGTGGGACAAAAAAATCGATTAATCCAATCCGATATGATGCCGAGGTGGCATAAACGTTGAAAAAAGTACTCATCGTAGACGACGCTGCTTTTATGAGGGCTGCTATCAAAACCATACTTGAGAGAAACGGTTTTGAAGTGGTCGGAGAGGCTGAAAATGGCGCGATAGGGGTCAGAAAATACCAGGAATTGCGGCCCGACATCGTCACCATGGATATCACCATGCCGGAAATGACAGGTCTCGAGGCGTTAAAACATATCCGCAGTTTCGATCCCGATGCGAAAGTAATCATGATATCGGCAATGGGGCAGGAACATCTTGTAAAAGAAGCCATTCTAAGCGGAGCCAAATCATTTATTGTCAAACCGTTTAAAGAAGAACACGTTGTCCAGACGCTGAAAAAATTATAGATCTGAAAGAGGATGATAGGTATGTCAGATCAGTTTTTAGGCGATCAAATGCTCGATATGTTCATTTTCGAGACGGCCCAGCTGCTGGAGCAGCTTGAGGCATGCATCCTGGACGCCGAAAAAGACGGCGCCTACTCCAGGGACGCAATCAACGAAATATTCCGCATCATGCACACATTGAAAGGGTCCTCTGCAATGATGAGATACGATGACATCTCGTCGCTTGCCCATTCCATCGAGGACCTGTTCTACTTCCTCCGCGAGGAAAACCCCGGGATCATCGAGTATTCGGAACTGACGGACCTGGTACTTGCCGGAGTCGATTTTGTAAAATCCCAGATCGGAAAAATCAAATCCGGGTCCGCAGCAGATGACGACGCTTCTAAGCTGATAGCGGACAACAGGGAGTTTCTCGCGAAACTGAAAGGGTCAGATCCTGCAAAACAGGGAGCAGATACTGAGAAAAAAGGACCCGATCCCGGGGAACAGGAACCGGACACTGAAAAGCAAAACGGCACTTCCGGCCGGAAATATATAAATGCATTCCGCACCGTCATCCGTTTCCAGGAAGGCTGTGAAATGGAGAACATCAGGGCTTTCGGCGTAATACACAACCTGGAGGATATTGCGGGAGAGATCCGGCATGTACCGGAAGATATCATGGCGCCTGAGGCTGCGGATATCATTAAGCGCGACGGCTTTACCGTCAATTTCAGGACTGACTGCACATACGTGGATATACACCAACTGCTGATGCAGACAGTATTCCTTAAAGAACTGGAACTGGAACAGGTAAATGAAGCTGATTCCGCACAGGCGATCAATGAGGACAGGCCGGCCGATTACAGGCCATCTGATCACAGGGCCGACAGGACGGATGAACATAATGCCCAAAACGTCAGCCGCGACCATACGAGCCATCAGAATATCATCAGCGTACCGGTTGCAAGACTGGATAAGCTGATGGATCTAATGGGGGAGTTCGTGATAGCGGAAGCGATGGTCATCCAGAACCCCGACCTGGACGGCATGGAACTGAGCAATTTCCAGAAAGCAGCCCAGCGGCTCGATAAGATAACAAAAGAGATACAGGATATGGTCATGTCCATCAGGATGGTCCCGCTGGCGGCGACTTTCCAGAAGATGAAGCGGATCGTGCGTGATATGTGCAGAAAGCTCCATAAGGAAGCGAATCTCGTTATCGTCGGCGAAGAAACCGAGGTCGACAAGAACATAATCGAGCATATCTCAGACCCGCTGGTACATCTTGTAAGGAATGCGCTGGACCATGGGATCGAATCCGCACAGGAAAGGCTGGCCGCCGGAAAGGATAAATGCGGGACCATCACGCTGGAAGCGAAAAGCGCCGGAAGCGATGTCCTGATCATAGTACGAGACGACGGCAGAGGCCTCGACAGGGAAAAGATCCTGAAGAAAGCCAAAGAAAAGGGCATGCTCTATAAACCCGAATCTGAAATGACCGACAAGGAAATATTCAATCTCGTATTGCTGCCGAGCTTTTCGACCAAAGATGATGTGACTGAGTTCTCAGGCCGTGGCGTCGGCATGGATGTGGTCGTGAAGAATATTGAAGCCATAGGCGGCTCGGTGCTCATCGACAGCAAGCCGAATGAGGGCACATCGATAACCATGAAAATACCCCTTACCCTTGCGATCATCGACGGGATGAACATAAAGGTCGGGAAGGCTATTTTCACTCTGCCCACCATTTCCATAATGGAATCCTTCAGGCCGAAGGCAGGGGACGCGTTCACCGATCCTGAAGGCAACGAGATGATCATGGTGAGAGGGAAGTGCTATCCGGTCCTGAGGCTGAACCGGTACTACAGCATCCCTGCCGGCATCACCGAATTCACGGAAGGCATCATGATAATGGTGGAACATGATGAAAGGACACTTTGCATATTTGCGGATGAATTGCTTGGCCAGCAGCAGATAGTTGTCAAATCCCTGCCCGAATACATCAGGAGGTTCGGGAAAGTGAAGGGACTGGCAGGGTGCACGTTATTGGGAGATGGGAACATCAGTCTGATTCTGGATATCGGAGGGTTGATATATGGCCGGGAAGCATGACGACTACATCGAAGAAAGGAAGGAGATGATGGTATGGCGGACGTGATGGACAACACTGTCGAACTGGAAGAGGATACGCTAAAAGGCAGGTACCTGACATTTTCACTGGGTAACGAGAGCTACGGCATTGAAGTAAGGTATGTGACCGAAATCATTGGGATGCAGGCAATTACCGAAGTGCCTGAGTTGCCTGAGTATGTCAAAGGGATCATCAATCTGAGAGGCAAGATAATCCCGGTAATGGATGTAAGGCTCAGGTTCAGAAAGGAGCCGAAGGAGTACAACGACAGGACATGTGTGATCGTAGTTGACATAAACGATATATCGATAGGTCTGATCGTTGACACGGTATCGGAGGTTCTTACCATTCCTGAGGAAGACATCGTTGAACCGCCCCAAATGAATAAAGCCTTCAGCAATAAGTACATAAAGCACATCGGCAAAGTCGGGAACGACGTCAAGCTGCTGCTCGATTGCGAAAAACTGCTTACCGCTGATGAGATCGAAACTCTGAGTGAAGTAATATGAGAATCAACATGTAAGGAGGGTAAATTACATGAAATGGTATTATAATTTAAAAATCGGCGTAAGGCTGACCATAGCTTTTCTCCTGCTTGCTTTAATAGCAGCTGCGGTAGGTATTGTTGGCTTTATCAATCTTCGGCGGATAGATGAAGCCGATACGCTCCTGTATGAAGAGAATACGCTGGGAGCCGTCTATGCGGGCAATGCCGCGTCATATTACCAGAGACTGAAGTATAACGCAGCGGAGATAATCCTGCTGAAGGACGACAGCCAAAAAGACGATTATGTGGAAAAGCTCAACAGTTATATTGCAAGGATCGATGAAGAACTTAAATCGTACGAAGAGGGCATCATCAACCAGGAAGACCGCCAACTTTTCGATGAAATGGCGCCGCAATGGGAAACATACAAAAAATACATGGAACAGATTATCGGATATATTCAAAACGGGCAGTATGAAAAAGCTGAAGCCATACTGCTGGGAGAGTCGGAGACTTCCGGGGATGCAGTCCGTGATTCCCTCTTCAAAATGATGGAATATAACCAGGAAGGCGCCAGGGACAGGGCAGAAGAGAATTCGGCATTGGCCGGAAACGCCGAAACGATGATGATCGTCATAATCGCAGTAGCCATTGCTTTTGCTGTTTTCCTTGGGATTTTCATATCCCGTTCTATCAGCAAGCCCATAGCAAAAATGGTCAAGGCAGCCGACAGGCTTGCGACAGGTGACGTAGATATCCAGCAGACCATATTCACAAAAGATGAGATAGGACAACTCGCAAATTCATTCAAACGCCTTATTGACAGTACCCAGGCCCAGGTAACGGTCGTTGAACGTATTGCCGACGGAGACCTTACTGTGGAAGTCCCGATACGGTCCGAAAAAGACTTGCTCGGCCGCAAACTCTCCGAGATGGTACACAAAGTAAACGATCTGCTGCAGAATATCGCCAATGCCGCTGAACAGGTTTCAGCCGGGGCAAAGCAAATATCCGATTCCAGCATGGCGCTTTCCCAGGGAGCAACTGAACAGGCAAGCTCGATAGAGGAACTGACCGCTTCGATAGAACAGGTATCGTCCCAGACAAAAACAAATGCAGAAAATGCAAACAAGGCCAATGAGATGGCTGAACAGGCGAAAAACTATGCGGTTACCGGAAATGAACAGATGAAAGAAATGCTGAAGGCAATGGATGAAATCAATGAATCGTCCAGCAATATCAATAAGATAATCAAAGTTATAGATGACATAGCATTCCAGACCAACATACTTGCGTTAAACGCAGCAGTCGAAGCGGCAAGGGCCGGTCAGCACGGCAAAGGCTTTGCCGTAGTCGCCGAAGAGGTCAGGACGCTTGCAGGACGGTCGGCTAATGCGGCTAAAGAGACGACAACACTGATCGAAGATTCGATAAAGAAGTCGGGAGAAGGTACCAGGATAGCAAAAGAAACTGCTGAGGCTCTAGCAAAGATTGTTGATGAAGTCAACGCCGTATCAGGCCTGGTCGGCGATATAAACAACGCTTCGAATGAGCAGGCTGCTGCAATTGCCCAGATAAACCAGGGCATCATGCAGGTATCGCAGGTCGTCCAGGAGAATTCGGCAACGTCTGAGGAAAGCGCTGCTGCGAGCGAAGAGCTTTCCGGCCAGGCTGAGATACTGTACGATCTGATCAGCCAGTTCAAGCTCAAGGGGAATGCAGGGTCACGCGACAGGAACAATGAACTGAATCCTGAAGTGGCAAAAGTGCTCAATAATATGTCAGCAAAGGCGAAAAAAGATCCTGGCGCGCAGGAAAAGGAGAAACAGAAAGCTGATGCTCCCAAGGCGAAAATCACGTTAAATGACATGGAATTCGGCAAATATTGACGCGCATAATATTTGCCATAATAATCGATAACGGACGTCCAACAGATGCATACCATTACCGACAAGGAGTTTCACCAGTTAGCTGAATTTATCAAAAAGAATTACGGTATCAATCTGAAAGAAGAGAAACGTGCTCTGGTCGCAGGAAGGCTGCAGAATGTTCTTTTACAAAAAAATATGAAGAGCTTTTCCGAGTACTTTGAGCACGTTCTTTCAGATAAAACCGGAGAAGCGGCCGCCGAACTGGTCAACAAGATTACCACCAACTATACGTTCTATATGAGGGAGCCCGACCATTTCTATTATTTCAGGGATGTCGTGCTCCCATACCTGGTAAAGACGGTGAGAAACAAAGATCTCAGGATCTGGAGCGCAGGCTGCTCATCCGGCGAAGAACCGTATACGCTTGCAATGATCATAGACGAATATTTCCGCGGGAAAAAGGCCGGATGGGACACAAGGATACTGGCTACGGATATTTCCGGCAGGATGCTCGAGAAAGCGAAAAAGGGCATATATGATTATGATAGTATAGCAAAACTGCCGCCGCAATGGAGACTGAACTACTTCAACCGGCTGGATGACAACAGTTATTCCGTGGCCGGCAAAATCAGGAATGAGGTCATTTTCCGAAAATTCAATCTCGTGGATGGTTCGTTCCCGTTTAAGCGCAAGTTCCATGTGATTTTCTGCAGGAACGTGATGATCTACTTTGATATGAAAACGAAGGACGAACTCGTGGAGCGCTTCTATAACGCGCTGGAATACGGGGGATATCTGTTCATCGGGCATTCCGAATCCATAAGCCGCGCCAGGTCCAGGTTCAGGTATATATTGCCGGCAGTCTACAGGAAAATTTAGGGGAGAAAAATATGCCAGGGAAAAGAATACGAGTATTGATAGTAGATGACAGCATAATTTTCAGAGAAGTCCTGTCAAAAGGGATCTCCTCCGACCCGGACATAGAAGTGGCCGCCGTCGCAGGGGATCCCTATGAGGCTGCGGACAAGATAGTAAGGTACAAACCGGACATCATGACATGTGACGTGGAAATGCCAAAAATGAACGGCATCGATTTCATCCGGAAGCTTCTGCCGCAATACCCCATGCCCGTCATCGTAGTGAGCTCCGTCAGCGGGGTCGTGTTCGAAGCAATGGAGGCGGGAGCTGTAGATTTCGTCGCAAAACCTGACATCCAGTCCGCAAAAAGCGTCGAGCAATTCATCCGCGAGATGATAGAAAAGATCAAGATCGCGTCTGTGGCAAAAGTGTCGACGGTACTGGCGAGGAAACGCCTCCAGGCCGGTGTGAGCAAGATCACTTTAAACACTGACAAGATAATTGTCATCGGAGCTTCGACAGGCGGCACGGAAGCAATAAGCTGCATCCTCAGGCAACTGCCTGAAAACGTGCCCGGTATCGTGATCGTGCAGCACATACCTCCCGTTTTTTCCCGCATGTTTGCCCAGAGGCTGAACGAAACGACGAAACTGAATGTTAAGGAAGCAGAGAGCGGGGATTACGTCGAAAGGGGCCATGCGCTTGTGGCGCCCGGAGACCGCCACATGAAAATAGTCAGGATAGGGGACAGGTACAAGGTCCACTGCTTTGAAGGGGAAAAGGTGAACGGGCACCGGCCGTCCGTCGACGTCCTCTTTGAGTCCGCGGCGAAAGAATGCAATGATAAAGCGATAGGAGTCATTCTCACAGGGATGGGTTACGACGGCGCAAAAGGCCTGCTTTCAATGAGGAAAAAAGGCGCGCGGACCATAGGGCAGGACGAAGCATCATCAGTTGTTTACGGCATGCCAAGAGTAGCATACAACATCGGCGCCGTCGAGATACAGGCATCCCTGGAAAGGATCCCCCAGGTGATTTGCTCATTGTTGTGAAAACAGTGCAAAGCTCAACCATGCCTTTTGCTGCAAGAACCGATAAGCCAAAGCTGAACCGGTCGACATAACCTCCGCCAAATGTACTTTATACTGAAAGAATTTTTTCAAATACGTAAGCGCCATCTGATATACATGGCGCTGAAATTTTATTGTATAATTATATCGGCCTTATGAAGAACCCTCCGGAAGATCCGCCGGATCCAGCAACCATAGGTGAGGAGAACAGGCATGGACGGAAAGGAAAAAAATCTGGCAAGGTACATCGCGGCCATAACCGATATAGATCACGCCGCGGCCGATGCCGCAAGGAAAAGGCTCGACAGCCTGGCGAAACCTCCGGGCAGCCTCGGCAGGCTTGAGGATATAGCTGTGCAGCTTGCAGGTATCACCGGACAGACCTGTAATACCCTGGACAAGCGCTGCGTTATCATCATGTGCTCGGACAACGGCGTGGTTGAAGAAGGAGTTGCGTCCGCGCCCCAGTCCGTTACGTACGCACAGGCCATAAATTTCACCCGCGGCATTACAGGCGTGGCCGTGCTGGCAAAATGTTTCAACTCCGACCTTATGGTCGTCGATGTGGGCATAAACGCGGAAGTGAACCATCCGGGCATTATAAACAGGAAGATCAGGAAGTCCACGTCAAATCTTGCGAATCAGCCGGCAATGAGCCGCGGCGAAGCGGTAACCGCGATCCTCACAGGTATCGAAACGGCAAGGGAAGCCCACAGGAAAGGCTACAGGATGATCGGCGTCGGTGAAATGGGCATTGGCAATACGACCACAAGCAGTGCCGTCCTGTGTGCGCTTACAGGTATCGATGCCGGTCTGGCGGTCGGAAAAGGAGCCGGGCTTACCAGCGAGGGATTTGAGAAGAAAAAGCGGATCATCATGGACGCCATAAAGACATACAAGCCCGATCCGAATGACCCTATCGACGTGATTTCGAAAGTCGGGGGATTCGACATAGCCGCCATGGCGGGAGTATATATCGGAGCGGCTTACTGCAGGCTGCCGGTGGTCATAGACGGGTTCATTTCGGCTGTGGCTGCCCTTGCAGCAGCAAGGATGGCCAGCCTCTCCGTTGGATACATGATACCCTCCCATGCGTCATGCGAGCCGGGTTATGCATACACCGTCAGGGAGCTTGGACTCGAGCCCGTGCTTGACCTGGGAATGCGCCTCGGCGAAGGAAGCGGCTGCCCGATAATGTTTATGGTAATCGATGCCGCGTGCGCCGTGATCCGTGATATGGGCACGTTTGCCGAGGCCGTGATCGACGGCAGGTACCTGGAAAACATCAGGGAAGAAGGATGCTTTTCAACAGACGGCAGGAAAGGGGCGGAATGTTGAGGATCTTTATTTCGGGCGGCTGCAAAAACGGGAAATCCTATATCGCCCAGAGACTTGCCAAAGGGCAGGCAAAAGGGCGCCTGTATTACGTGGCGACCATGCGCCCCTGCGACGGGGAGGATGCCGAAAGAGTCGAACGGCACAGGCAGGAACGCGACGGGTGGGGGTTCGAAACGGTCGAACAGCCGATCGACATACTGAAATGCCTCGACTCATGCGATGCGGATGCTTCCTTCCTGATCGACAGCACGACGGCTTTGCTTGCAAACGAAATGTTCCCGGCCGGCAACAGCGTAAACATGGATGCGCCGCGCAAGATCGCCGGAGAACTGGCGGGGCTGTGCAGGCAGGTCAAGGACATCGTCATCGTTTCAGATTATATTTACTCTGACGCAATGCTGTATGATGAACTGACCGAAGCCTACCGCATGGGGCTCGCTTATATAGACAGGACGCTGGCGGCTGAGTGCGACGTGGTGCTGGAGGTCGCGTTCGGCTGCATTACGGTGCATAAAGGCAGGGAGGTGTTCAGACCTTTATATGAAAAGGCTGTGTAGAGGATTTTTTATGTCCCTGGGCATGTTCTGCGCGATACCGTTACCTTATACAAAATGGGAAGAAAACTGTGCGAACCTGGTCATCCCGTTTTTCCCTGCCGTCGGACTGATCATCGGAGCGCTGTGGTATGGAGCCGCGCGGCTCCTGCTTTTGGCAGGACTGGGCAAGGTGATGCTTTCGGCATTCCTGATGATTTTTCCCTATGCCATAACGGGATTTCTGCATATCGACGGGTTTATGGACGCCAGCGACGCGATCCTGTCACGCCGTTCCCGGGAGGAGAAGCTCAGGATACTGAAGGATCCCCATGCGGGAGCGTTTGCTGTCGTTTCCGTCCTGGTCCTGTTTGTGATATGCTTTGCAAGCACATATGAGATCGTTTCCGGCACCTCTGCTGCCGGAAAACTGCGTTTTCTTCTGTTCATACCGGCGATATCGAGAAGTCTTGCCGGGGCAGCGCTGCTTTCGTTGAAAGCTCTGCCGCAGAGCAGTTATGGTTCGTATTTTAAGAAAAATGTTAAGACAGTCCACAAAATAGTCGTTGTTCTGCCCGGGATTGTTGCGGCAGCGGCTGTATGCCTGCTGCTCGGGATCAAAGGGTCGATCGCTGTGGGTGCAATGGCTGCCGGTTTTTCCATCTCCATCATTCATGCTTACCGGCAGTTAGGCGGTGTTTCGGGCGATTTGTCAGGTTATGCCCTTACGGTTTCCGAAGCATGCGGCCTTGTCGCGCTTGCGCTGGTATAGGGGGGTTGGCGATGGTACTGGTCTTTGGCGGAGCTTACCAGGGAAAGCTGGAATACGTGATCCGAAATTACGGGATACAGGAAAATGAGATTTTTCACTGCGATGACGCCAGTGAGATCGATTTTTCCAAAAGGGCCGTATATGGCCTTGAGAAGCTGGTACTTAACCTTATAAGATGCGGAGCCGACCCGCTGGATTATATAAATATGAATCTTGATAAAATCAATGATAAAATAATTATCTGTACGGACATCTCGGCCGGAGTCGTTCCAACGGACCCTGTCATGAGGCAGTGGAGGGAAGCGGTCGGACGCTGCATGACACTGCTTTCGCGCAATTCCGAAAGGGTTGTCCGGATATTTTGCGGTTTAGGGACGGTAATAAAATGAATGCGCTTATCCATATCATACGCCACGGGCGGACATTTGCGAATACGAATGGCCTTTACTGCGGCAGTACGGATGTTTCGCTGTCGGAAACCGGTATCAGGGAGATACTGGAATATAAAGAAAAAGGGATCTATCCCGAGGCGGAACTGTTCATAACGAGCGGCCTGAAGAGGACTGCCGAGACTCTCAGGCTGATCTATGGCGATGTTGACTATATTACCGTGGCGGGCCTGCGGGAATATAACTTCGGCGAATTTGAGATGCACAGCCATTATGAACTGGAACACAGGAATGAATACCAGGCATGGATAACTGATGAAGCCGGCGATGTATGCTGCCCTTGCGGGGAGAGCAGGATCGGTTTCTGCAAAAGGGTCGAACAGGGGATAAACGATGTACTGGATGAAATGGAAAGACGCAGGGCCGGTTCTGCAGCGGTCATATGCCATGGAGGCGTCATAATGGCCATCATGCACATTCTGTTTCCTGGTGAGAGGAACTATTATGAATGGCAGCCCGACAACGGGCTCGGCTATACGCTGCAGTATTCTGACGGCAACTTTTCAGGATACCGGAGCATAGATCCATGTAAATAACGAAGCATGGATCCATGCAGAGAATAAGTCCGGGCACGGAGATAAACGCTTATATGCCCTATTTGGCTTGTATGCGTAACCATCGATGTAAAGGACCGGGCGGCGTCCGGATCCCGATCCGTCATCTTTGGCAGTACAGGTGACAAAAAGTGACAATATAAACCGGTACCAGGCAGTGAGACGGGGGATAGTTCTATTCTATGAGTTCTGCGGATCCGGACAAGAAACCGTCCATCCGCCAAAAACAGAGAAAAGCCTGATTCATCAGGCTTTTCTCTGTTTTTGGCGGAGAGTCAGGGATTCGAACCCTGGATACCCTTACGGGTATACATGATTTCCAGTCATGCGCCCTCGACCATCTAGGCGAACTCTCCAGGTCGAAAAATATTTACGTATGGAATTTCAGCGCCGGCACTTCCAGCATGCGCTCTGAAGAGGTCCGGCCAATTCCGGGGATGGCCGAATGCTCGTGCAAAGTGCTTTGCGTGCCGCTTAACTATAATACAATAGATCTGGACTGATGTCAATCGGGAATAAGGCGGTGGAACAATGTGGACAAAGCTGTTTGCGGTATATCTCCAGTTTCATTGACGCATATTTGCTACAGTGATATAATTGATAATAATGATTGGAGGAGTCGGCGATGAAATCGAGATCCGCATTCAGTAACCTTAGGATCACTAATGTAACCAGAAAGAGGCCCGTCAGGAGGATTATCTCAATAATCCTGATCTTATTGGCAGTAATCGTTATCGCCGGCTTTGCAGCCATACCGCCATTGGTTATGAAATACTTGATCCTTCTGCACGCGGATGTAAGTGAGATGCCGCCGGAGCAATTCGGCGTGGAGGCGGAAGAAGTATGGCTGACCACTGAAGACGGTTTCCGGCTTGTTTCATGGGAGGTCAAAGCAAGCAAACCCAGGGGGATCGTAATATTCCTCTCCGGTATCCATAATCCGTCAGTCACGGCTTATTTCGGCCATGCCAAAATGATGGCGGACAACGGATATTCATCGCTCCTGATCGAAATGCGCTCCCACGGGAGAAGCGACGGGGACAAAATATACGCGGGGACCAGGGAATACCTTGATGTGAAGGCAGGAGTCGAATATATCAAAACCCGGCCCGAATATAACGATCTGCCGGTAATAGTCTTCGGAGTATCGATGGGCGGCGCCACGGCGATCAATTCGGCCGGAGAGATCGCCGATATAGACGGGCTGATCAGTATTTCGGCGTTTTCATCATGGGAAGACGCGTTTGCCGACAATATGGCCAACATGGGGTTCCCGCCGATAATTGTAAAAATGGAAAAACCTTTCGTCAAACTGTACATGTGCTTCGTATATGGTTTTGGAAGCATTAAGATAAGCCCTGTCAATGAAATAAAGAAGCTAAACGGCAGGCCTGCTCTGCTGATGCATTCTACTGAAGATTCGCAGGTTCCCTACGACAGTTTCGAAAGGCTTAAGGAAGCGGCTCCCGAACAAGTAGAAACCTATGTCCGCACCGGCGATTATCATATGATGTGTATGGAAGAATATTTCAGGGAACCATGGAAAGACGAAGAATATGCCGGCGCCATCCTTTCGTTCCTGAAGAAATATTTCTGAGTATGAGGGTTCTTGATCCTCATTTGGTTCCTTCATCTCAAAAATTTCGCTATGCCTGAGAAAAGCCTGACGATCCAGTCGGGCAGTTCCGGGAATGCAGCACGGATAAGAGCGGCCGCCTCAGCGCATGTTTGAGGGGTCAGCCGGCTTATCTTCAGCATATAATCGCCGTCTATTTCATTACCTATGGCAACAGTTCCGGAAGCGACTCCTCCTATTGCTATTTTACCAAGGGCGACTCCTCCGAAAGCTCCGAGGCCGACTGCAACACCTCCGAATGCGGCGGTACCGGCAGCCACGCCGCCCAGGGCAAGCAGCAGACCGAAAGCAAGGCCGCCAAACGCGATGACACCCAAGGCCAGGCCGCCGATACTTATTATTCCTATTGGAATGGCGCCAATGGATACTACGCCTACCGGTAGCGTGCTGATCGAGATGATACCTTTTGACCGCGTAGGCCTTCCGTACCTGTTTATTTTGACGTGGACCAGCGGTATCCCGAAAACAGTGGCCTGTGATTTATATTCATATATCGGTTTTAAGTATTTCGCATTCTCTGAAATATCTGACAGCAGTTCATCGAAGAACTCGCTTTTGTTTTCATAGATCGAATCCATGAATTCTCGGGCAACCTGCTTCGGATCTCCCATTCTGGCAATCACGCTGTCTATGTCTTCCGTGCGCGCAGCTTCATTAAGCTGTGAGGTCAGGTCTTCCCTTATACGCTCCTTCATTTTGCTGTCGGCAATGATATAGGACAGAACTTCCTTAACATAACGATTTATTTTGCTCATTAAGGCATTACCCTCTTTCATATAAAAATCATGCTTAGTTCCAGTATTCGTTCAGTTTGCGGTGCCGCATGGCCATATGTTGTCAGCCTCATCCAAAGGGAGACTGCAGGAAAAAGCCATGGTTTTCCGCATTGCCTGCCATCCTTCAGCGCAGTACCAGCCGTATCGCATAAATAAGCGTCTCGAGTTCCTGCTTCATGTTTTCCAGCGCTTTAATGCCTTCATCAGTTATCATGTAGTACTTTCTCGGGACGCTTCGTCTTTCGTGGTCCTGTTCCCAGCAGCTATCGATATACTTGCTGTCCTCAAGCCTGTACAGGACAGGGTAGAGCGTGCCTTCTTTCATTTTGAAAACACCGCAGCTTCTTGCGTCCAGTTCCTGTATCAACTGGTAGCCGTACATTTTCTCTTCTCTCAGAAGGCTGAGTATCAGTATTTCTATGACACCCTTTTTCAATTGTTTGCTGACTTCTGTCAAGTATTTGATCTCCATTCCTAAGTATTTAGTAATACTAAATATATGATAATAAAAAATATTTACCATGTCAATACCGATTATAAAGGGAATGTACTGATTATGCGGAGAAACACAAGGATATTGTGGCGAACCTGCTGCCTGTCTGATAGAATTGATTTATGGGAATGTGCCTTAAGTCCGGACACCATATCTGATCCGGGATAAATATCAAATCAGACCATGTGGATAAAATACCGGGTCCGGAGGATAAATATGAACAGCATCTATTTTTATGACACACCTGTCGGAAGAGCAGCGATAGCGGATAACGGGAGAGCCGTTATCCAGCTGAAGTTTATCAGGGAAGGCTGGATCAGCGGGGACAGGCTCGGCAGGAGCGAAACCGGCGCGGCAGATGTTTGGCCGGCCGGAAGTTGCGGAACGCCATTTATTATATGCGAAACGCCGCTGATAAAGGAAGCGGCAAGGCAGCTTTATGAATACCTTGACGGAAACCGTAAAGTGTTTGACATCCCGCTTGAACTGGAAGGGACGCCGTTTCAGAAGGCTGTCTGGCAGGCGCTCCTTGAGATCCCTTATGGCGAGACGAGAAGCTACGGCGAGATAGCTGAACGCATCGGGAATCCGAAGGCAGCAAGGGCGGTCGGAATGGCAAACAACAGGAACCACGTCGCCGTATTCGTGCCATGTCACCGTGTGATAGGCGCAGATGGCAGGCTGGTGGGATATGCGAGCGGTATTGACATAAAGAAAAAGCTGCTCGACCTGGAAAAGCTGTATACAACAAAGAAGCCGTCTCTGTAACCGGTTGCCGGTTATATACGGTAATGCAGTTACCGGGACAGGATACCGGAAAACATGAAAAGAAATATTTGAAGAATAACTGTCCGGGTATACGATATGAGATACAATAGTCCAAGCAAACGGTAATCAAATTTAAACGGCAATCAAACACCGGGCAGACAACTGTCATGCGCTGACATATTCAGGAGGCATATCTGCAAAATGAACGTACCGGCATATGATGAAAAGAATAAAACAGGCGCCAGTCTTCATATAGGCTGCCACCTTTCATCCTCGGAAGGGTATCTGCGGATGGGCATGACGGCGCTGTCCATCGGCGCCGATACATTCCAGTTTTTCACCCGGAACCCGAGAGGAGGGAAGGCAAAGGGAATCGATCCCGATGATGTCGCAGCGTTCCTGAAGCTGGCTGAAGAAAATGGTTTCGTGCAAATAATGGCCCATGCGCCATACACGCTTAACCCATGCTCGGCTGACAAGCGGGTCAGGGCATTCGCGCTTGAGGTAATGTCGGATGACCTGGCCAGGATGGAATATATACCCGGCAGCTTCTACAATTTCCATCCCGGCAGCCATGTGGGGCAGGGGATCGAAGCCGGCATTGCACTGACTGCCGACCTGCTCAACAGGATACTGAAGCCTGATCAGACAACGACAGTACTGCTTGAGACCATGTCCGGGAAGGGCAGCGAGATAGGAGGCAGGTTCGGCGAACTGCGGCAGATCATAGACAAAGTGGAACTGAAGGAAAAACTCGGTGTTTGCTTCGATACCTGCCACGTATATGACGCAGGCTATGACATAGTGAACGATCTGGACGGCGTGCTGGAGGAGTTTGACGAAATCATCGGACTTGAAAGGCTCCGCGCCGTCCATATGAATGACAGCAAAAATCCTTTTTACAGCCGTAAAGACCGCCATGCGAAAATAGGCGAAGGGAGCCTCGGCATCGAAACGTTTGCAAACCTGGTAAATCACCCGAAACTCCGGCATTTGCCGTTTTATCTCGAGACGCCCAACGAACTGGAGGGTTATGCGCAGGAAATCAGGCTGCTGAAGGAAATGCGCCATATCATTCCTTTACCGGGAATGCCCGACCATGATTCGATGTGCAACGGAGAGTAATATGCAGGAAATGAAAGATTTACAAGGGAAAATCAAAGCAAGACTTAAGGAACTTTCCGAGGGGAAATACAGGGAGTTTGCCTCCGGCCTCCTGCCCGACGTCAACAATATGCTTGGCGTACGGCTGCCGGTCCTGCGTTCGGTTGCCCGGGAAATAGCGAAGGATGACTGGCGGGGATACCTGGAAACGGCAGATGATGAGTTCTTCGAAGAGATAATGCTCCAGGGCTTCATTATCGGACTTGCCAAAACTGACGTCGAAGAGAAACTTCGGCTAATCAGGGAGTTTGTCCCCAAAATAGGGAACTGGTCGGTGTGTGACAGCTTCTGTGCAAGTTTGAAATTCGTCAATAGCAATAAGGAACGCGTGTGGGACTTCCTGCAGCAGTATTTCAACTCCGAAAGGGAATTCGAACTGCGCTTCGCCATTGTGATGGGTATCTTTTATTATACAGATGATGATTATATGGACGAATTTCTGAGATTGCTGGCCCGGATCAGGCACGACGGTTATTATGTAAAAATGGCCATGGCATGGGCTTTGTCTGTATGTTTTGTGAAGCGGCCCGGGAAGACCTTGGAATACCTCAAAAACAGCGAATTTGACGATTTCACGTACAACAAGGCGCTTCAGAAGATTATCGAATCAAAAATGGTCGACGATGAAAACAGGGCAATGATCCGGGGAATGAAACGCAAAACTGTTGACTGAATTCATTCACTCATGTTATTATAATATTGGTATTACCTGGCAGCATCTTAAACGGTGGTGGATAAATTGACACGTATTTCAAAAGATCCGGAAGAAAGAAGAGAAGAGATCATAGAGACCGCGCAAAAGCTTTTCGAGGAGAAAGGCTATGAACATACGATGATGTCGGACATATCGCAGACGCTGGGTATATCGGCAGGCCTTCCGTACAGGTATTTCAGATCGAAACTCGATCTGCTGGATGCTGTCGCGGCCAGGCTTGGCAAGGAGTTTGTAAGGAGTCTTATCGGATACAGGTTCAAACCCGGGATGAATGCAAAAGGAAAACTGGATGAATATTTCAGGATCATTGAAGATATGGGCGCAACGAAACTGGTTTCGTTGCTGCACAGAAAGGACAACAGCGAAATACACAAAAGGATATCGGAGGCTTCTTTCAGAAGCCTGATGCCGCAGTTGATCGAACTGATCAGGGAAGGCAACAGCCAGAAAGTGTTCGACTGTCCGTATCCGGAAGAGACCGCAGCATTTCTTATGTATGGAGCAATGTCGGTTCATGATATGGTTAATACCGAAAACATGCATGAGAAGATGGAGATCATTAGGGAGTTGTTTTACAGGGTGCTCGGGGTTAAGTAAAATGTCAATTGACGGATATCTCCCTGGGCAAGTTGCCCGCGTATTGACCACGGCAGCAGGGTGATCTCCTGACGATGACAGAATACAGGAAATCGGAGCTGACAGGTAAGTAAAATAATGTAGAATACAGACGACGGGGTATATGCGGAATGCTCCTGCCTGGGAGCTTATTTTAAGCAGATAGAGTGAATGAGTTCATTCAACAAAACAATGAGTATGATTTTGCTGTAAAAACAGTATTTCAATAAAAGGAGGTCATGTTTTGAGCTATATTACATTCGAAAATGTCACAAAAGAGTACAGAAGCGGCGAAAACGCCGTATTGGCAGCGGATAATGCGAATTTTGCGATAGAAAAAGGAGAGCTCTGTGTCATCCTCGGACCCAGCGGCGCAGGAAAGACAACCGTGCTGAACCTGCTGGGCGGCATGGACAGGGCGACTTCCGGGCGGATACAGGTAGGCGGCAGGGAAATCACTTCCTTTAATGAAGAGGAACTGACCGCATACAGGAGAGAAGCTGTCGGGTTCGTGTTCCAGTTTTACAACCTGATGCCCAATCTGACAGCGCTGGAAAACGTAGAGCTGGCAAAGCAGATATGTAAAAACCCCCTGGATCCTGTCGAAGTGCTTGAGCAGGTAGGCCTTGGGGACAGGATGGACAATTTTCCTTCGCAACTGTCCGGAGGGGAACAGCAGCGTGTTTCGATCGCAAGGGCGCTGTGCAAGAACCCGGCATTGCTCTTATGCGACGAACCTACGGGCGCACTGGACTCCAGGACCGGCATGCAGGTCCTGAAGCTGCTTTCGGATGTCTCCGCAAAATATGGGACAACAGTGGTCATCATAACTCACAACACATTGATAGCGCCAATAGCGGGCAGAGTGATCCGGATGAAGAACGGCCGTATAGAATCAGTGGAGAAAAATAATGCTCCGGTGCCGGTGGAGGAGATAGCATGGTAAAGAACAGGCTTTTTACAAAATTCCTGAGAGATATGCGCCATTCGAAAGGGCAGCTGTTGTCCGTCATGTTGCTTAGCATGCTGGGCGTATGGGTATTCAGCGGGCTGGATATATACTGGCGCAACCTGGATGTTTCCATTGAGAGCTATTTCGATGAGCAGAAACTGGCTGATTTCTGGGTAATAACACCGCTGGCTGATAAGGATCCGGAGGAAAAAATAAGGAGCGTAGACGGCGTCGAAGATCTGATGAGCAGGCTGAGTTATGAGGTCAGTACGGCCGTGCCTGAGGATGCAAAACTTGTGCTCCATGCAGTCGGCGACGATATCGATATTAACATCCCCAGGATTACGAGCGGCGGTCCCCTTTGGGACAGTGACAGCGACGGATGCCTCCTTGATGTGCGGTTTGCCGAAGCCAACGGCCTTGCCCATGGCGACAGCATAGTGCTGAAGATAGGAGAGGAGAAACGCGAGTTCGTTATACGGGGGCTGGTAATGAGCCCGGAGCATGTGTACATTGCGCCGGACGTTATACCGGAGCCGAAGATATACGGTTTTGCTTATGTGAATAAAGCAGCATTTCCGAATATACCGTCAAATGAAATATGTGTACTGCTGTCCGACGATGCCGATACTGAGGAAGCAAAAGCCGCCATTGAAGATAAGCTGCCGGGAGCATTCATACAGGACAGAAGATCCCACAAAAGCACACAACTGATCAGTACTGAGGTCTCGCAGTTCAGATCCCTCTCGAAAGTTTTCCCGGTGATGTTTTTTGCAGTGTCCGCACTGATCGTGATGACAGCCATGACCAGGATCGTCTCTAACCAGAGGACACAGTTGGGGCTGCTGAAGGCTCTTGGATACGGTAAAGGTACGATAGTCCTGCATTACATGTCTTTCGGCTTCTTCCCTTCCCTGGGCGGGGCCGCGGGCGGGCTGGCGCTCGGCTGCAATACCCTGCCGGCGTTTCTTTGGAACATACTGGATGATATCTATATACTGCCGGACGTAAAGACCGCGCCGCTTTCGGCGGCTACATTGACAGTCTGCATGTCGTCGGTACTGCTGACATGCATTATTTGCTGGTGTGCCTGCAGGCGTTCGGCAGCCGAAACTTCTGCTTCGCTTCTTAGACCGAAGGCGCCTGCGTCAGGCAGCAGGATACTTCTTGAGAGGATATCGCCGATATGGGAGCGCCTCAGCTTCAGTGCGAAAATGATCCAGAGGAACCTTTTGAGAAACAAAATACGCACCATAATGGCACTGTCGGGTGTCCTCAGCTGCACGGCGCTGATAATCACGGCCCTCGGGCTGCTGGATTCCGTGGACCACATGGTCGATACCTATTATGGCGAAACACTGAAGTTCGATCTCCGTGCGGACCTTGATGAAGGCGCGGGAAGCGCCGGCGAGTACCGCAGGCTGATCGATGCGGGAAAAGTCGAAGGAATTATGGAAATGGCAGCAAGTATAAGGAAGACTGACGGGAACGGCAGCCGTGCAGTGCTGCTTACTGTTGTCGAGAACGACCATGAACTTCTATCACTTGACACAGCAGGAACATCGCCTGGCACGGAAGAAACCGGCAAGAATGGCCGGAACACGCGGCAATCATATCCGGCCGACAGTTATGCTGATGATAAATACCGAATCGGTATACAAGATAACAGGGTACAGCACGACATGCCGGATACCGGAGCAGAATATGAAACAGAAATCCGGCATCGGGAAAGTGTCATTGCTTCGGAAAAGCTTGCACAGGTAATGGGAATCAGCGCGGGTGATATCTTAAAACTCAAGCTCCCGGGCGCGGCGGAGGAGGTGGAAGTATTTGTCGAACGCCTTGTGCCGGTACCGATCGGTCAGGGGATCTATATGTACGAAAGGTCATGGAACAGCCTCAAAAAAGGTGAATTTACCCCTACCGCGCTCCTTATAAGAAATCCGTGCAAAGAGGTTTATGACCTTCTGGAAGGACTCGATGAGGTGACATGCATTAAGTCTCTGCAAACGCTCAGGGACAAGACAAAAGAGGGGCTGGAATCCTTAACCGGCGTTTCAGTGCTGATGGTCGCTTTTGCATTGGTGCTTGCTTTTGTAGTCCTTTATAACATGGGCATACTGAATTTCATGGAAAGGGTCCGTGAATTTGCGACACTGAAGGTCCTTGGTTTCCGCCACAGGGAGATAAGGTCGCTGATAGTAAAGGAAAATATCATCATCGCTGTGACAGGCATCCTGGCTGGGATTTACCCTGGCGTCCGGCTGACAGATATCGTGATGAAATCCAGCGAACCGGAAGACATGGTATTCAGCGCAGTGGCAGAACCGACGAGCATACTGGCGGCATGCTGCATCACGTTCGTTTTCTCGCTGCTGGTCCAGTACATGCTGGCCGGGAAAGTCAGGAGCATCGTGATGACAGAGGCACTTAAAATTGTTGAGTGATCTTGTATCCGATTTGAAAATAATGCGATTTTTTGATATATTTATATTGTCACACAACTTCATATTCTGTCGATTTTATATATCTCAGCCGCTATAACGCGACCGGAAAGTTTCAACCGTTTTCAACGTTAATTATCGGAATAACATGCTGCTGACAGCAACATGCTGTTCAGCGGCTTATTATGCATGGACAATATGAAATCGTCCATATTTCAATAAATAAAAAACGGGAGGAGAGATAATATGGTCGCAACTGACGAAAGAGCAACGTTGAAAGTGTGGAGGAGAGATGTTGTAAACAGCAGGTCCAGCAGAAAGCTGAGGAAAGCCGGTTTTGTCCCTGCTTCGATCAGCATCAGGGGGAAGGATTCGATTTCGGTTAAGATAAAAACGGACGAGTTGATGAAAAACCTGAGGAAATATGGCAGGAACCACCTGTTCAATCTCGACATCGACGGAAATGAAACGTACACCGCGATAGTTAAGGGTATGCAGTATTCGTCCGTCAGCAGGGAACTCATGGATGTCAGTTTCCAGCATGTATCCCTGGATGAGGAGATAAAGGTCGAAGTCGAAATCAAAGTAACAGGAAGGGAAGCTGCAGAATCCAGGAGACTGCTGGTTGTCACGCAGCTGGACAAAATACCTGTAAAGGGCCTGCCGCAGAATATTCCCGAATACCTGGAGATCGATGTGGCAAAGCTCAATGCGGATGACAAGATAACAGTGGGCGATGTCAGGTATCCGGAAGGCATAGTACCGGACTGTGATACTGAAAAAATAGTGCTGGTGATCACGGAAGCCAAGTCCGGCGCTGCAGCAGAGAGCCAGGAGGGCCAGGAGGAACAGGAGGATCAGAAAGCGGCCGAATAACGGGATATATGGGATCCCATGGCCCGCGATCGTAAGATTTATAACTCCGTCTCATGGATATTTGCGTTTCGTGACCAGAGACGAAAAAAAGGGGCTTTGATGCCGTTAGGATAATATCGGCATGGAGTCCCCTTTTTACTGAAAGCTGTTGGAAATATCATGTTTTGACTCTATGGTCTTATTTTTCTCCGGCTTAAGCCGTCATAAGTGGTTTCATGCTGTTGCTCCGGTTCCGGATCAGGAAGTGGCTTTATACGCTTTACATAGAAATATCTTAAAAATGCAATGCACATCGCGACTGAAACGATCTCGGCCAGCGGATATGCCCACCAGACCGCATCCAGCCCGCCTGTTTTCGCGAAGACGTATGCCAGCGGCAAAAGCGCCAGAAGCTGGCGTGCCAACGATTCCAGCATACTCGGCAGACCGCTGCCCAGCGCCTGGAATACAGAGCCTGACACTACGCAGAAACCGGCGAATATGAAGCTGATGCTTATTATCCTGAAGGCAGGGACGCCGATCTCAAGCATCGTTTCCGAGGCTTTGAACATCGACAGTAAATGGCCGGGGAAGGCCTGGAACAACGCAAAACCTATGGCCATCACGACGGTCGCATAAAGGATGCTTAGCCTTATTGCCTGTAATATCCTGCGTTTGCTTCCCGCTCCGTAATTGTACGATATGATCGAGACTATGCTGGTGCTGAGCCCGAATACCGGCATGAAAAGGAAGTGCTCAAGCCTGGAGTAAGCGCCGAAGACTGCGATCGCAGTGGGGGTGAAGGCGATCAGTATCCTGTTGAGACCGTATATCATCACCGAACTTATCGACATCATTACGGCGACCGGGATCCCGACAGCAAAGATCCTTTTTATTATTTCGGCACGTGGCCTGATTTCTGCGATTTTCAGCTTTATTTCGCTGTTCAGGGAAATGTTCAGTACAAAGGCCAGCGCCGCAGCCGTGCACTGGCTGATGACCGTGGCGACGGCGGCTCCCTTTATCCCCATTGCCGGCAGCCCAAGCCAGCCGAAGATGAGTATCGGGTCCAGGATGATGTTGAGAACTGCTCCGCAACACTGCGTGATCATTGACAAATGTGTTTTTCCCGTCGACTGGAGCAGCCTTTCAAATGTGACCTGTCCGGCGAGCCCGAACGAAAATATCGTGACTATGCTCAGGTATTCAGTACCATAGTCGATTATTTCCTGAAATTCGGTCTGTGATGTGAAGTAATACCGGGTGAACAGAATTCCCAGTACCGCAAACAGGATACTGCCCGCAATACCCAGGAATATGCCCGTATTTGCAGCCTGGCTCGCCCTCTCCCGGTTTTTTTCGCCCAGGCTCTTTGAGAGCAGGGCATTGACGCCTACACCGGTACCCGTCATTACCGCTATCATCAGATATTGTGCCGGATAGGCCATGGACAGAGCTGTAAGCGCATTTTCATTGATACGGGATACATATACGCTGTCTATGAAATTATACAGGGCCTGTACCAGCATGGAAAGCATTACCGGCAACGACATCGTTATGATGAGCCTGCCGACAGGCATCGCGCCCATCTTGTTTTTGTCCGTGGCCCTGTTTTCGTTGATTTCCGCAGTGGCTTGCGTCATTTCTTCCGCCCCCCGGATGATTATGGAAGAAAAACTAATTAATATAAAAACCTGATTATATTATATAGCATCTTTATTGCCCTGCAAAGGGAAGATGCCGAAATCAACGACGCATGTAAAGCTGCGGAAGGAGATATTATGCATGTCTTCCTGCCGGAGCCGGGGAAACGGATACATTCTGATTCAGCCAGTCGGTAAACTGTTCATACGTGATAGCGCCTTTCCGGGTTTTCTCCAACTCCTGCTGGGCGGCATAAGACCATTGCCGCAGCTGCTTTTTTGCTTCTTTCTTTTTGCCTGGATCCGATCTGCATGGTTTGACCGTTCTTGCATACATGGATTGATATGCCTTGATGTAGGCTGCCAGGGCCGGATCTGTCCTTACTTTTTCCTGGAAGGTTTTTATGGCGCCAATATCCTTGCAGGTTTTTCCGTTGTCAGTCACGACCCTGTCGCAATATGCCGTATCGATCCTGTTCGAAGGGAGGAAATACTTTTTGCAGTTGCTGCATTTTTTGATCATGATATTGCCCGATACCATTTTGAAAAATTCGATATAACATATCCCGTAAACGTCTTTAATATCCCATACTTCCGATATCACACTGTCTCCGCCCGAATCGTCGATCTCATAAGTCATGCCGGGAACTGAGACCTGCTCGATTTCGGTTTGCGAAAATATGTTGGAGCCTGTTTCGAACTGGTTCGCTTTTGATATGCTGATCCTGTCGACGCCGTATTCATAAAGGCAGTCTATCGGCGTTTTGCCCTGGCCTGCATTTTCTATGTCCAGGCAATGATGCGCCGCTTTTGCGAAAATATTCTGGACTTTTTTTGCAGTATCCAGCAACTTGCTCGCACTCAGGCATACATTATTGAAAACGAGCTTTACCTTTTTCTTCTCTCCATCGTCCAGTTCGCGCGAGTCGGATCTGTTTATGTGAACGAATGATTCCCTGAGCCTCCTGTCGATCTCCGACTTAAGGTAATCGGCATATGCGAAAAAATACGGATGGATTTTACACAAAGAGGATAGGAAGATCTCATAGTATTTCCTGACTATGTTCCTGTCCCAGGATGATTCAGATTCGATACTTTCGATATAGCCGGTCCTGAAGAGCTCCGCCGCCTGGACGAAGTCAATATTGATGAACTCGGCAAAGGCGCTCCCGATGGGCATCGACACATTATCAATGATAAGCGTCCTGTTGTTCCGGAAAACGAAACGCATACTTCCTCCACCTCTTCTTTTGTATTTTGAAAACTTTCGTAACGGGTAAATTATCAATAATTCATTGCAATAATTATATATTTCATGGCTGATTTTGTCAAATAATGTATTGCGAAAATAAATAAGAGGCGTACTCAGCAATCGATATTGGAGCCAGGCAATCATGAATTACGGATGTGCGGCCGGAAATGCAATAAAAATACCCCAGGCTAAATAGCCTGAGGCTGTTGGTGCGCCCGAAGGGATTCGAACCCCTGGCCTGCGGTTTAGGAAACCGTCGCTCTATCCTTCTGAGCTACGGGCGCGTCTTTCACTGCCCTTAGTGAAGGGCCATCATTCACAGAACGTTATAATTTTATAATTATTATAGCGTATTGTCAAGCATTATGCGAGTTTTATGAGGCAATGGGCAAAATTTCCGGGCAAAGTCTGCGGACCGCGCCATTGCGGAATCCGGCCGCGCCGATATCAAATGTTAATTCCGGGCCTGTTTATGCCGATATTTTTACTGGAATATGCTTTTGGAGGAATGTTATGATTTACGGCAGATATACCGGAAAACCCCGGGAAAAAGAACAGGACCCTCTAAATATCAACAAAACTGCGAGGAATAATTTCATAAGGACTTTTTTATTCCTTTTTATCATAATGGTCGTGTTCATGGCCATATCGCATTATGCCGATGCTTTCGACCCTGGTTTCAATGCGTATCCCCTCAGACCCGATACCGACACGAAGATGCAGCTGGAGTGGCTTTCTGTCCCCAATGCCGAATTTTACAGAATTTTCAGGTATGATGAAAGCATAAATGATTTTACACTTATCAAGTCAATAAACGTAGGCGGGACATTGGATCCGTTCTCATATACCGACCAGGGACTGAAACCGGAAACGACTTACAGATACATGCTTGTTGCATATGATGCAAACAGGAAAGTAATCCTCAGTGACGAAGCTACGAACACGACTACGGCGATGATACGCCCGCATGGTTTAAGCGCTGTGTTCGATGTTACCTCAAGAAAGGCATTGCTTACATGGAAGAGTTCCGCACTTGCTGAAGGAAGCATGATAAACATGACCGAAAACGGTGTTTCAGTGCCTCCATTTCCCTTGGATATACCGGAAACAACTTCATATACTGTAGAGATACTGGGTTCGAACCCTGTCCAATTTACTGTCCGGACAAGGTCGGGGGCGTATGGTACGTCTGCGCTATCCGATCCTGTGACCGTTGTTCCCGTGGCACTGCCATACCTGACTGCCGAATATGTGAATGAAAGCACCGTAAAGATCTCGTGGGGCAGTTCGACAAATATAGACGTTTACGTGCTGGAACGTTCAAAATGGGACGGCGCTTCCTGGGGCACATGGGAGACCGTCAGCACTACATTATCCGGCACTTATATGACACAAACGGTCGAAGAGGGAGGACAGTACAGATACAGGCTGAGAGCAAGGGAAGATAAAGGTTACACCGGCAACAGCAACGTAACGAATTACGTCAACAACCTTGTCGCACCTAAAGACCTGAAGGGGAAAATAACCGCAGAAGACCAGATCGATCTTTCATGGACCAATCCGCCAGGGAACACAGGCAGACTCGAGGTTTGGCGCAAAGCCGGCGGCAGCAGCACGTCGGGCCAGTATACGCTTGTGGGGACACTCAATACTAATGACACCACTTTCTCCGACAAATT